>NZ_NOZF01000103.1:0-14235 GCF_002258565.1 Rhodococcus sp. 05-2254-6 | reverse complement strand
ATCACGATGGTCTGGTCTGATGGCGGAAGAGTTCGTCGACCATCTCGTCGTCTGTCATCTGGGCGAGATTCTCGACGCCCGCGGTATGACTCTCGCGGAACTCTCGCGTCTCGCCGGGGTCAGCGTCGTCAATCTGTCGGTGCTCAAGAACGACCGCGCCAAGGCCATCCGATTCTCGACGCTCACCGCAGTCTGTCGCGTCCTCGGCTGCACACCCGGCGACCTGTTCACCCTCCGCGAGAGTCATACCGCGGGCGTCGAGAATCTCGCCCAGATGACAGACGACGAGATGGTCGACGAACTCTTCCGCCATCAGACCAGACCATCGGCATCGCGAGCGAGCTTGGAGCCTTGCCGGAGAACTGCGTAGACGAATTGCAGGACCAGAGCGACGATCAAGGCCAGCCAGACCGAGCCGAAGCTTCGTGCAGTATCGGTGACCTCGGTTGTTTCGAGTGCGGCCTGAATGGCGTTGGTACTCATCACCCGAAGCCCTCCGGTGATGACCGGGTACAGGACCAGGCAGGCAGCAACCACGACCAGGTCGATGCTGGCACCGACGCTGAACGGGGTCTCCTTGATGACATTGTCGAAGAATCGGTACGCGAAGAAGATTCCCACCAGGATGAGGATTCCGCCGGCCACGATCTCGCCGTACCTCATGAAGTCGATCATCCCGATGAGCCGCTGGACGTCGCTTTTGGGGACATTGAGCTCGATGACGTTGCCTGGCTGCAACTGTCCGCCGAACAGGTCGAGCGTCGGCGACTCCTCCAGAGGCGTGACGGTTGCGCTGACGTGGTCCGAGGAGCGGTATTCCCACATCTTCCGACCGGTCCAGATCACAGCTGCCGCCGCATAGACGGCCATCGTCCATTTGTTCGCCCGTGCCGAGCCCACTCCGTATGCCATCCCGCCGCCTCCATATCGATAGTCGATAACAACGAATATCGATAACCTATCGAAAATCGATACGGTGTCAAGAGCGGGCCGTCCTCACCGCCTCAGCGCCACTGCCACGTGCCGTCCGATCTCCGACGCCAGGCCGGTCGTATCGGCGGGCGCGATGTCGATCGTTTCCGCGGAATGGACGATGTACCGGCCGTCGTGTTCGAAGTCCATCCAGAAGAACGAGACGGCATCGGTGTCGCGGCGGTTGTCGTAGGTCGGGCCGCGCGCGACGATGATCTCGCCGACTGCAGACCGTGGGCGGTCGAAGAACGACCGGAACCGCTCGTCCGCCGTCGCCCCCCGGGTTGCGGTGGACAGATGCGACCCACCCGAAGTCGTTGCAGCAGTGACGCGTTCGAGTCGCTCGGCCGGTCGACGGCCTGCAGCGATGTTCGGTACGGATCCGAGAACGACGGCGGGGGCATGGGCAGGGCCGGTCAGTTCGACGGTGACGGCACCGCCGGAGCAGGCGTCGGGCCCGGGCTCTCGAGTGAGCACCGCGGCAGTGTCGTGGCGAATCGCCGCGTGGCTGCGCACGATGTCGTGACGAGAATCGGTTGTCTCGCCGCGACATTCGATGCGAACGATCGGGTCGACGACGGTCCGAACGGCTGCGCCGAGCTTCTCGTCCATCATCGCGTCGATCCTCGCCGACGCCTCGCTCCGCAACTGTCGGAGTTCGTCGACGGTCTCGACGTCGATGGTGACCGCCAGGGGGTACGGCAGTCGGTCGCGTCCGAATCGACTGCACAGCATCATGAAGTCGATGCCGGGCATGGTCCATTTCGTCATCGTCAGCCGCCGAGTACCGGAGGTGCGACCAGGGGTAGATCGCCGATCAGCTCGCTGCCGTTGCTCACGTCGACCAGGTAGCCGGGAACGGCGTGCTCTCCGTCGTTGTCGCCGGCTCCCCGTGCGCCTGCTGCGCCCATGGCACCCATTCCCGGCATGCCGTGTGCTCCCGCGCGGCCGGCCGACGCCGCAGCTGCACTGCCCGCACCGCTGCCGCCCGCACCGATCCCGCCCGTGCCGCCGCCGATCGGAGAGCCGAGAATCGAGCCGCCGTAACCCGATCCGGCACCGGAACTGCCTCCGGATCCGGACCCGTATCCCGCACCGCCGCCGTAGCTCGAACCATTGGATCCCGCGAAGCCGCTGCCGCCCGGTCCTGTTCCGCCGAACCCCCCGCCGGGACCTGCGCCGACCCCAGAACCCGCACCACTGCCGGAAGCGCCCGGCCCGGTGGCCGAGGCGGCACGAGTTTCGCCTGAGTTGTCGGCCGGAGGCAGGGAACCCGGACCTCCCGACCCGGGCTGCTCCGACGCCGCAGTACCGCTCCGACCCGCTTCGGCAGCCTCAGTGCCGCCGGCCTGCGCCTGCGCTGCCGTATCAGCCCCACCCTCGGTACCGGAGCCGCCGGGCGAAGTCGACCCGATACCCCCATCTCCGCCCCCGGCAGAACTGACGAGTCCCCAGCTGCCGTCGGAACCGCCACCGTCAACGACCGGGTTGTGCGCTGCCGGTAGCACCGGGACCTCGGAATCGGACTGCAATACCCCTGGTACGTAGACCGAGCGCATGATTCGCCGTGCTTCCTCCTGCTGCTCCTCTCGGGCCGACACCACCTCCTTCGCGGCGAAGGGAATGGGCAGCAGGGAATCGATCAAGCTGCTTTCGGCTCCCGCAACCACCGGCGGCATCCTCGACTTCGTCTGCGTGAAACCGGAGTGCGCCTCGAGCAACTTGTTGCTGATCAGACTCATGGAGGTGGACAGCGCGTTCGCAGACGAGACGTAGTCGCCCACACCGCCGCGGACGGCGTCGGCTGTAGGTCCCGACCAGCCCGACGTCATGGCCGCCTCGATGCCGGACCGGAAGCCGTCGGATCCGCTGTTCGCGGCAGCGGACAAGTCGTTCCAGTTCTTGGACGATTCCCCGATGGTTTCGGTACCCAGCGATTTCACCATGGTCACGATCTGCTCGTGCGGCATCACCTCGAACGCCTCCGTGATGACCACTTCGGCCGGCTCGAACTCGCCGCGGTAGTCGAGGGCCACGTTCGCCTTCTCGAATGCCGCATTCAGAACGGAGCCGAGAAATTCGGGGCCGATCGGCGTCACGAACGCACTGGTGACGATGTTGTCGATCGTCGCTGCGAGTTCCTCGTACGGATCCGTCATGCCCACCCCTTGCCCTACGTCTGCCTCCCCGACGAACAGTTAGACGCGGCGCACGGCGGTTCGGTTCCGCAGCCATTCGAGAATTTCCTCGCTGGCCCGGACACCGGAGGAGTCGGTGACGGTCAACCCGGGCCGAGTGAATCCGAGCAGCTCCAGTTCGCCGTGCCGCGGACGGATCGCGGCGTCGGCCGCGATGAGCATCTCGGCGTCGAGTGCACCGTCACCTGCGGCGAGGACTCGGGCATCGGCGTCGAGGGTGCCGTCCTGTATCAGCCTGGTCCGAACCTCGGCCACCGCAGAGCTCTTGCACACCGCGTTGGGCATCGTGTAGATCTTGCGCCCCTGTTGCGAGACGTTCCACTCCCGAGCGGCGCACCACTGCGACCACTCCGCGACGAAGCCCTCGGGCACGGCCGCCGTGTTCACCACCAGGTAGCAGAACAGGCCGTCGGCCTCGCGGTACTTGAGGACCCAGTCCTCGGAGACCCTCGATCTCAACTCGGCACCGATGCCGGCCAGGTTCAACTCGAACCCGTTGCGCCAGTGCATGTCCGGCTCGCCGTCGACAAGAATGTTTCCGCCGTTGCTGGTGATGGCGTACCGCCACGGGGCACCTGGGAGTGCGATCCGCTGAAATTGCTCGATGGTACGTGTCGTGGTCGGCACGACCACAACATTCTCGCTCAACTCGCGCAGCAGAGAGATCGAACGAGAAGACATGTAAGACAACGGCTTTCCCTCGTACAGCTCCACGCACTCGAACGAATCGTCCAGGGGCACACCGAGTGCGCCCTCGGAGAAGATCATCGTACGGTCGAGATCCACCGCGACGAGAGCGCTCACGACGCGTCCACGCTCGACACGTTCTTGATCAGCCCCATGCACGAATATGCGAGGTCGGGAACCACATCCACCGGCACTCCTCTGGCCGCAGCGAGCATCCTGATGTGTTCGTGCTCGGGTGCATCGGCCTCGCGCACCAGTACTCGCCACGGGACACGACGCAGCAGCACCCGAGTGGTTTCGCCGACGCCGGGTTTGACGAAATTGACGTGCGAGATGCCGTACTCCTCGCGGACCTTCTCCACCGATGCCCAGCCGGACCACGTGGGTGTTCGGTCGGAGCCGAGAACCGCTGCTACCGAGGCATCGACCTCGTCCCGGACGTCCTCGAAACAGGCTGCGACGGTGTCGAGCAGGTGACGCGAGACGTCGTCGGGGGCGAGATCGGCGTAGTACTTCGCGCCGTGGAAGTCCCCGGGACGAATCAGACTGTCGTTGAGCACGGTTCGTGAAACCAGGCCCGATACAGTCGAGTTCAGGCAGGCAGACGCGATGAGGAAGTCGTCGCGGGTGCCGTAGGTGCGAGCGCAGTTGCCCGGATCGGCGAGCACGGCGAGGTCGTCGTCGAACTCGGCTCCGGGGAATTCGCGCAGCGCCGCGGTGAGTTCGCGGGCGATCGCGCCCTTGCCCGTCCAGCCGTCGACGAACACCACCGAGCGCGAATCGTGATGCTCGGCCAGGTAGCGCAGGGCCACGGCGTCGATGCCTCGATCGCGCACGATCGAGACGGCATAGTGCGGAATCTCGATGCCGTGGGCTGCGAATGCCCAGCGGCGCATCAGAATTCCGACGGGTGTGCCCGCGCGGGCCAGGGACGCCAGTGCGATGTCGTGTCCGCGCTCGGCCAGCACGACCTCGGTGACGGTGCCGACCGCGACCGCCAGCCGTGACGCGCTCTCCTGCAGCACTTTCTCGAACAGTTCGCGGTAGGCGAGATCCGGTTGATACTCGACCGGAAGCGATTCGGCGTAGTGGGCTTCGCCGGCCTGGATGCGCTTCTCCCGCTCCTCGATTCCTGCTTCGAGTGAGACCGACGAGAGGTCCTTGAGCAGCCAGGTGACTTCGTCGGCTGCGTACGAACCGAAATCCGGCCCCCGCAGCGGACGTGCCCGCCGCAAGACTTCGAGAGCCACCGGGTCCGCGCCCGTGACGACGACCAGCAGCACGTCGGTACCCGAGGCGGCCAGGGTCTCGGCGGCTGCTGCCAGAGCGTCGGTGTCGGCGGGGGCGTCGGCGACGAGCACCAGTGTCGCGTCGTCCGGTCCGGACGCGTTGTAGAGGTAGCGCAGTCCCGATTCGTCCTCGGGCGCAGTGAACTCGAAGCCGCGGCGCAGGGGGTAGCCGGGCAGGTCGAGAACGTATGCCGGTGACCGAGTGGTGGTCTGGAACAGTGCGCTGTGCCCGCGCTCCTGCAATGCCGCCGCCAGTCGGAGCGGCAGGTACATGAGCTCCTCGTGGCCGATGACGACCACCGGTGCCGATCCGGGGAGCGACGCGTCGACGGTGGCTGCGAGAGCATCGATCGCCGAGTCGAAACCGGCGGCGTCGGACCGGAGGAACCCGTGCCGGCCGCCGTCGGGCAGGGTTGCCGGCCACTGCGCATCGACGCGGCGAACCGAACCAGGCTGTGCAGCAACCGGATCGAACTCCGGATCGGGGAGGGCCAGCACCGTCTCCACCAGGCCTGGCTCGAGCTCCACCGATCCCTGCGCCAGGCTCACGTTGTCGATTCGCACGCCGAGTTCCGTTGCCACCGCAGCGGCAGCAGCGAGATGCTCGGCGGTGCGCATGTCCACCAGGGATGCGATGACGTAGTGCGCGCGGCCGGCGGATGCGTGAATCTGCCGAAGGGCATCGAGCGCGGTCGCTCCGGTCGAGATCTCGTCGTCGACGAGGATCAACGGTAGGTCGCCGGCGAGAAGGTCGGCCGAGGTGGGCATCAGCAGGTGGTCGGTGGCGTGTGAGTGACCCTCCTCGAACTCGCCGTGCACGGTCATGCCGGGAACGTGGCGACGCGTCGAGTGCAGGTAGCAGTGCGCGCCCAGAGCCGTCGCAACGGTATGGCCCAATCCGGTTGCAGTTTCGGCAAATCCGAGCACGTCGACATCGGAGCCGCCCACCGCGGTCTGCACCAGGGCGGCCAGTTCGTTGCCGGCGGAGATGACGACGTCCGGATCGACGGGTATGTGTTTGCCGAGCACCGTCGAGACCAACAGGTGGGCGCGGCGAGGGTTGCGACGCAGACCGGGCAGCACCAACTGTGTTGCCGTCCAGGACGACGACGAGCCGGTGTCGGTGAGCACGATTCCGTCGGCCGGATTGGCGTTCATCGCTGTGCCAGTGCGGTCAGTAGATCCACGAACGTGATCCCCTCGTTGGTGACACCGAACGCCCTGGCGCGCACCACCGTCTGTTTCGCCCAATTGCGGTGCGGGCCGAGCTCGTTCATCTTGTTGCGGTAGCCGGATGCCTGGACGCCGCCCTGGTCGGAGGAGAGAATGTCGAGTGCGTCGTGGTATTCCTCGTGCGTCACCGCGGACAGCGCGTGCACGGCAGGCACGTGCGAGGGGTGGATGACGGTCTTGCCCTGAATGCCGTTCGCGCGGTCGAGTGCCACCTCGCGCAGGAGGGCGTCGAGGTCGCTGCTCACCAGTTGCTGGCGAAAGCGCACGGCCTCCTGATCGACGAACGGCGTCTGGCGCAGCAGCGGGCGGAACATGCGTTCGTGGTCTGCGAAGTACTCCCACACCGGTCCGGTGATGACGAAACCCGATCCGTCGTAACGACCCAGGTGATTGACGATAGCGCTGATGACGTCGGAGACGACGCGGACGTCGTAGATCGTCAGGTCGCGGTCGCGGCGGATGCCGAAGGTGCCGCACATGTCGGTGGCCCCGATGCGTACCGCCAGCACGGTGTCGCGGTACTCACCGAGGAGTTCACGGATGGCAACCAGTTCCGCGTCGCGTGTCTCCCGGTGCACCACTTCCGTGGATTCGAGGACGGGCATGGCGAACAGACGGGTGCCGTGTGTCGTGGACGCGGCGACGATCTCGTCGAGGAACTCGGCTCCGCGTGCTGCCGTGAACTTCGGCACGACGAATCCGGCGAGCCCGGCGGCACCGTGGTTCAGGCCGGCGCAGATGCTGCGGATGTGCGCGGCGGTGCGAGCTCGAACGAACACCAGTGATCCCGAACCCGAGAGTTCGTTCAGAGTTCGTACGGTGTTGGCCAGCGCTTCTTCCAGATTATGGTCCGCCACAGCGTCTTCGAGATCGATGACGATGGACCGAACCCCCTCGTCGGTGCGTTTGTTCACCGTCGCGGTCAGGTCGGGACGCGTCGCCGGGATGTACAGCGTCGCTCCGAGAGCCGTTGCCAGGAGGTCGTTTCCGTCGCTCGTCTCGATGTCCTCCGGCTGCAGGAAGAACACTCGTTCACGGGTGTCTGCGTCGAGATGGCGAAAGTGTTGCACCACTGTCCTTCGTGTGAATGTGATCAGTGCGAGGTACGCATGCGGTCGATCACGCCTGCGATGAAGTCCGAAATGGTATCCAGATCCTGCAGATATGACCAGTAGTCGGGGTGGGTACCCGACAGGGCTGTGCTCGCCCTGTCGATCCGGGCGAGCTGAGCATCCAACACCGAGCCCCATTCGGCAACCAGACCACGGTTGACCGCGAGTTGTTGGGCGTCACGAAGTTTGAACCGCACTTTGTTCTCGGTCTGTTTCGGATCGGCTTTGACCGCGCGCAGCAGACGAACTCGGTCGGTGACCGCGTCGACCAGTTGTTCGGCATCGCTCAGGTGTTGGCGTGCCTGGGTCACCAGATCCAACGAGTGTTCGGGATTGCCCGCGTCGAGTGCAGAACGAGCTGCGCTCAGATCCTCGTCGGCCTGCTCGATGTGGCGCGCACTGGACCGTTCGTTGCGAGAGAGGTCCGCCGAGCTCTTGGCGTTGAACTCCCGCAGCAAGCTC
Source organism: Rhodococcus sp. 05-2254-6 (assembly GCF_002258565.1). Classification (NCBI taxonomy): domain Bacteria; kingdom Bacillati; phylum Actinomycetota; class Actinomycetes; order Mycobacteriales; family Nocardiaceae; genus Rhodococcus; species Rhodococcus sp. 05-2254-6. The sequence goes on along the minus strand of NZ_NOZF01000103.1, from coordinate 6,282 downwards.
GAGAAGGCCGGGGCAATGCCCTCGGATCTCGTTCGTACGGCTTCGATTCGGGTGCGCACCGAGGCCAGTGCCGTTCGGGCCTCCTGAAGGCGGCCCGGAGCCGAGTTCACTGCTGCACGCAGTGCGGCCGCCCGATCGCGGACCAGGGCGGCGTGCTCCCGGGCGCGCAGGGGGTCGCGCTGATCGGCCTGCAATTGCGTTGTTGCCGAATCGAGTTCGCGCCACGCCTGCCGGAGTGAGGGGTAGCCGGCAAACTGTTCGTCGACGGTCGATCGGGCGGCGTCGGCCTCGGCCAGTGCGTCCTGGACCAAGCGCGGGGTCGCGGCGAACTGAGCGGAGGACTGCTCGAGGGTGTCTCGGTGGGCTTCGTAGAACCGATCCACAGCCGAGCTGGCGTCGTGCAGAAGCGCGGTCGCTCGGTCGAAGGCCGATCTGGCGGCAGGAGTGGTGATTCCGTCGAACTGATCGACGGCGGCGAGGTAGGCAGCTCCGGCATCGAAACATTGCTTCTCGGTGTCTGCCCACCGGCTCGCGAGTCGATCCTGAGGACGCAGTGCGGTAGAGGCCTCGACGCCCGCCGAGGCGATCGACTGACGTTTGTCCATGTCGAGGAACGCGGCGACAGCGTTGTCCTGGGAACGACGCGCGGCGGCGTCGGATTCGGCACCCCGGCGGAACACCCCAGGCCAGCGACTTGTCACCTGCTCGATAGTACTGACGGGAACCCTGGCGATGTCGTACTCGTTGGCGGAGTACGTCCAAGAACCGGACATTCCCACTACGGTTGAACCCGTAACGGGAAACCAATTGCGAAAGGACCTCTCAATGGGCGTCAGCCTCAGCAAGGGTGGCAATGTCTCGCTCACCAAGGCAGCTCCGAACCTGACCGCGGTCGTGGTCGGTCTCGGATGGGACATCCGCACGACGACCGGCACCGACTTCGATCTCGACGCCAGCGCCATCGCTCTGAACTCGACGAAGAAGGCCTTGAGCGACGGGCACTTCGTGTTCTTCAACAACCTGAAGTCTCCGGACGGCTCCATCGAGCACACCGGCGACAACACCACGGGTGAGGGCGACGGAGACGACGAGCAGATCAAGGTCGATCTCGCCGCGGTACCGCCGGAGATCGAGACCATCGTCTTCCCCGTGTCGATCTATGATGCGGACGCACGCTCGCAGTCGTTCGGTCAGGTGCGCAACGCGTTCATCCGCGTCATCAACCAGGCCGACAACTCCGAGCTCGCTCGCTACGACCTCAGCGAGGACGCCTCCACCGAGACCGCCATGGTCTTCGGTGAGCTGTACCGCAACGGCGCGGAGTGGAAGTTCCGCGCAGTCGGTCAGGGCTACGCATCCGGACTCGCCGGAATCGCGCGCGATTTCGGGGTAAACGTTTAGTAAAGGCCCTCTCAAGATTGGGAGTACCCCCGCCTCGTCATTCATGATGGGCGGGGGTTTTTCCGTCTCAAGTCTCGAGAAAGGCCACTGACTGTGGTTGTGAAGATCTTCGGATGGTCGATCGCGGTCACCATCGTGTCCGTGATCGTGGCTTTCCTGTACGGCGGGATCGAGGCGATGATCCTCGTCCTCATCCTCGGCGTGCTCGAGGTGTCGTTGTCCTTCGACAACGCTGTCATCAATGCCACTGTGCTGCGACGCATGAGCGAGTTCTGGCAGAAGATCTTCCTCACCATCGGCATCATCATCGCGGTGTTCGGCATGCGGTTGCTGTTCCCGCTGGTCATCGTCTGGGCCGCGTCCGGTCTGGGTCCGGTGGCGGCACTCGATCTGGCACTGAACCCGCCCGCCGACGGTGCCGCGACCTTCCCGGACGGGTCGCCGAGTTACGAAACTCTGCTCACCGACGCGCATCCGCAGATCGCCGCGTTCGGTGGCATGTTCCTGCTGATGTTGTTCCTCGGCTTCATTTTCGAGGACCGCGAGATCACCTGGTTGAGCTGGCTCGAGAAGCCCCTCGCCCGGATCGGCCGCCTCGATCAGCTCTCCGTGGTCGTCGCAGGCCTGCTGTTGGTACTGAGCGCTGAGTTCCTGGCCGAGGACGACAAGATCTCCACCGTCATGGTCTCGGGTGTGCTGGGCATGATCACCTACATCTCGGTCAACGGACTCGGCGAGCTCTTCCACGTCGAGGAAGAGGGCGAGGAGTCCTCGGGCGGACCGAGCGAACTGGCGAAGGCGACGGGTAAGGCCGGATTCTTCCTGTTCCTCTATCTCGAGGTGCTCGACGCGTCCTTCTCGTTCGACGGTGTCATCGGTGCCTTCGCCATCACAGCCGACCCCATCATCATCGCGCTCGGCCTCGGCTTCATCGGCGCGATGTTCGTCCGCTCGATCACGGTGTTCCTGGTCCGCAAGGGAACGTTGTCCGACTATGTGTACCTCGAGCACGGTGCGCACTGGGCGATCGGCGCGTTGTCCATCATCCTGCTGGTCTCGATCGGTGTGCACATCAACGAGCTGATCACCGGTTTCGTGGGAATTCTGTTCATCGGAGCCGCCCTGCTGAGCAGCATCCGACGCAACAAGCGTCTGGAGAACGAAGGCGTGGAGACCGCAGTCAGCGTCTGACCGGCGGGTTCACAGCTCCGAGACTCACAGCTCCGAGATGTCGACCAGCCCGTCCTGCAGGGCCCGTGCGACGAGGGCGGCTTTGGTCGGTGCCGGGCGCCCCACCGAGGTGTACTTGGCCCGGATTCGGGTGAGGTGTGTGTTGACCGTGCCGAGCGAGAGAAACAGTGTCTTCGCCACTTCGGTCTTCGAGTCGTGTCGAATCCAGCAGAGCAGCACCTCGATCTCGCGGCCGGTCAGATCCGGTCGCGGCGGGAACGGGCTCGGGGCGGCCGAGACGGGGTGTATCTGCATCGCAGGCGGAACCAAGCTGATGGGCCCACGTGAACGAGGCGTCGTCGGGACTCCCGCGTCGTCCGCGGAGGGCAAGGGTTCGAGCAGTGCAGACATCAATTCTCCCGGACGCCGTAGTGGGTTGAGACCAACTAAACCAATGGGAATGATTCTCACAGGTAATTCGCAGGTTTTCTGCCCTGACTATTGGGGGCATTGAACCGTCAACCGTCCGGTAAGCGTGTCACGAAGCTACGACAGACTGCCGGCCTTCAGCATCGAGTTCGATCCGCACGTCGGCGCTCGAGTCGCTGGCCAGGATGGATACGATCCTCGCGCGGCCGGGCGGCAGTATCCGGGCGGTCACCACTCCGCTCGTCGAACCCCTGAGTGCGTCGGAAACCGCGGTGCTCACCCGCGTCGACACTGTGGGATGAACCACAGCAAGTCCGCCGTCGTCGAGCAGAACCACCTGCACTCCCCGTGCCCGGGCAGCCCGCGCCTGCGCGGCGACCTCGTCCGTCATCAGTCCCGGTGCCCTCAGTCGATCCCGCAGAGCTGCCTCGAGAAGTCCGCAGGCCTGACGCTCCGCGGCATCGAGATCGGATCCGCTCGCGATCTTCTCCAGCAGCGGGCGGGCGAGATGATCCAACTGCTCGAGTTGGCGATCTCTCTCGTCGAGGCCGGCCGAGGTCGCGGCGTCCTCTGCCGCGCGGCGACGAGATTGAGCCCGGAGCTCGAAGACCGCCGCGGCCGTGGAGCGAAACGACAGTGCGAAGAACGTCGCCATCACCAGTGGGGCGAAGCTGATGACCGACATCGCGACACCGGCCATCGGGCCCTGGCCGGTGGCGGCCGACCAGACGGTGCACACCGCGACCACCGCGGCCATCGCCATCCACGCGAGGACAGTGCGCCCCCGGACACTGACGAATCCGCACAGGGCGACCGCAGCGCTGAGCGGCCAGGTCTGCAGCCCGTTCGCGACCGGTACCGAAAGCTGTGACAACACAACGGCTGTGGCAACGGGAGCCGATGCGCTGATGGCCGTCGCCCACCCGGCCGCGAGCGGATCGCCTGGCACGGCCGCCAGTGCGAACGCCGCGAATGCCACCAGCAGTACCGCCGCTTGCACCACCCAGACGCTCTGCACGCCCTCGGACGCGGTGAAGTTCATCAACGAGTAGGTCGCGAAGAAGGTCGCGGCGACTCCGGACGCGCTGGCGGTGTTCATTCCGAGGAAGGCTCGGACGTCGCGATCGGCGTCGACAGCGGGGTCGTCGGTCATGTCGCGTCCACCGGGGATCGGTACGTCAGCGTGACCCTGGTGCCGTGGCCTGGTGTCGACGTCACCTCGGCCGATCCGCCCTGCAGCTGACGCATGCGGCCTCTGATGCTGACAGCGAGACCCAGTCGGTGCGGGGCGACCGACCCGGGGTCGAAGCCGTACCCGTCGTCGCGGACGTCGATGCGTGCAGAGTCGGAGTCGACGCGAACGCGCACCGCGCGCTGCGCGCGATCACCCGCATGTCGGACGCTGTTTCGCAGCGCTTCTGCCGCGCTCGCCGACAGCGCGCGCACCGCCTCCATCGGCAGCGTCGAATCCCGCGACACCGCATCGATGTAGGCATCGATGACCACGTCGTCGTCCACTTCGGTCAGCGCGGATCGGACGTAGGCGAGGAAGCTGTCGGGGCCTACGGGTTCGGTCGAGGAGATGTCCGCACGCAACCGATCCATTCGGGCGAGTGCGGTGGTCGACTGAGCGGTCAGCGCCGGACTGTTGCCCACGCGCGCGGCCGAGAGCAGCGTCGACATGACGTCGTCGTGGATCAGTGCGTCGAACCGTTCGCGCTCGACCGATCTCGCAGCGCTCGCTGCTGCCGTGGCGGCCTGAGATTCGGCGGCGACTCGCGTCGTGTCGAGCAGCCGACCGGTTCGGACCACCAATGTCACTGTGACAGTAAAGATTCCGCAGAAGACGATGCCGAAGACGATGTCCGAGAACAAGGGAACGTTGCCGTGGTCGATTCGGCTGAAATAGTTGACGACCTGCCCGAAGGAGGCGACGAGCAGTAGGTACGCGAAGATCGCACGATTCGACCACGCGATCGCCGTCGTCACCGAGATGAGACCGGGGAACACTGCGATCCAGGCCGATTCGGTCAATCCGAGTGCCGGGCCCTCGAAGGCCGGAAGCCAGAGCACCTGCCCGGCGAGATACGCGACGGCCAACGCCGTGACGAGAGCGCGGATGCGGCGCATGCACCACCGGAACGAGGCGAACGACAGGCAGAGAGCCGGGCCGAAGATCGAACACACGAACAGTGGGGTGTACCAGAGTTGCAGCCGATCGAACTGAGACAGGATCTGCGGTCCCAGCAACACCAGATAGGCGAACGCGCCTGCACTCGCGAAGCGAGCCATGTAGCGCGAGAGGCGTTCCTCTGCGCTCGGACCCTGCATCAATCCTGCGGAGGTAGTTCGGGCATCGGCAGCCAGCCGTCTTCGACCGCTCGCTTGTACAGATCGGTTTTCGTCGGTGCCGGACGCCCGGCCTCGGCGTACTTGTTGCGGATTCGCACCAGATAGTCGTTGACGGTCTGCTCGGACAATCCGGCGAGGCGGGCGACGCGTCCGGCCTTCTCGCCCGACGCGTAGAGGGCGAGTACCTCGCGCTGACGCGGACTGAGTCCGACGTCGGGAAGCTGCGGATCACCGTCGATCGCCGCAGCCCAATCCGTCGTGACGACCTGCCCGCCGCTCGCTGCGCGTCGGATCGCGGAGACGATCGCCGCCGCCGGGGCGGACTTTCGGACCACGCCGAGCACACCTGCACGGGCTGCCGAACGAACGAGAAAGGCGTTCTCGGCTCCGGTGTAGACGAGGACGCGCGCGCCGGCGGCGTGCAACTGCTCCACGTTCGAGCGGGGTGACGAACCGTCACCCAGACGAAGATCGAGCACCACCAGATCGAGTGTCGGCTGTTGGGCGAGCAGCTCCGCGACCGTGGCGGCGGTGGACACCAGTTCCAGGTCGGGTTCGTCTGCGAGCATGGCCTTGAGTCCGAGCGCTACCGATTCGTGGTCCTCGACGAGGCCGACGCGTCGTACATCGGTGGTTCGTTTCTCGGTGTTCTCCTGCGATTGCGACACCTGTGTCATGTCCCCGCCCCGCCCTACGTGCTACTGCCCCGGTGATGTTGTCAGCGATATCGTTGCTGGTCGGGGCGATGATACAGACGCCTGGTCGGTTTCGCCCGGGAACGGAACCCGCATCCGAGCTCGGAGGAACAGTACGAAGAACACCACCAGCAGCAGCGCTCGTCCCCACACTCCGACGAGAACGAAGAACTCCTCGTCGGTGGCATCGGCCCCCGAGGCCAACGCGGCGAAGTACTTGAAGACGCCGATTCCC
>NZ_NOZF01000010.1:0-14615 GCF_002258565.1 Rhodococcus sp. 05-2254-6 | reverse complement strand
GTGCAGGCATCGCTCTCGGCCCTCTGCTCGCCGCCGTACTGGATCGCTCGGCGAGTTGGCGTACGGCCTACGTGGTGCTCGCGATCGCCACGCTCGCACCCCAGACCCCGCTGGCCTTCGCGCGCACCGGACCGGCCGGGTGGGTGTGGGCGATGATGCCCAGGCTCGACGCGACGACGGCTGCGCCGCCGAGGCCCTGCAGAATGCGGGCGAGAACGAAGATCAGTGTGTTGGGGGCGAGTGCGCAGATTATCGCGCCGACGGCCAGGACCACCGCGCCGAGTGCGAACGTGCGGCGACGTCCGAAGTCGTCGGCGACCGTACCTGTGGTGAGCAACGCCGCGGCGAGGCCGATGCTCATGGAGCTGAGAATCCAGGTGCGTCCTGCGGCGTCGGACATCAGATCGACTGCGGTGCTGTTGATGGTCGCGAGCGGTGCGGTGAACGCCATCAGGGTCAGCAGGGTGCCGAGCGCTGCGATGGCGAGCGCGCGGGCGCTGTTCGCGGTGCCGGTGGGCGAGGGTGCAGTATCGGTCATCGTCGTCCTTGTGGTCTGGTGATCGAACTGTAAACGCCCAACTTGGTTCGGTCAACAGACTGTACTATCGCGCCATGGCACTCGGAATCGACTACGCCCGCCAGGACTGCTCCCTGGCCCGTGCCCTCGAACTCGTCGGTGAGCGATGGACATTGCTCATCGTGCGCGACTGCTTCTTCGGCGTCCGACGCTTCGGGGATTTCCAGGTCCACCTCGACATCTCCAAGGCCGTCCTGGCTCAGCGACTCGGCGCACTGGTCGACGCCGGGTTGCTCGAACGACTTCGTGTATCGGAGGGCGGACGCGAGAACTACGTTCCGACCGCCGCCCTCGAAGGACTCTGGCCCGCCGTCTTCGCCCTGAGCTACTGGGGTGAGGAACAGGCCGCGAAACCCGCAGGGAAGCGTCGACGATTCCTCCACGTGGACTGCGGAACCGACCTCGGGCCACTGGGGATGTGCCCCGAATGCGGGCTCGCGCCGGGACCGCACGACATCGACACCGACATCGGCCCGGGGTACGACCCCGACACTCGATCGGACGAGGTCTCGATGCAGCTTCGGACGCGTCGTCGGCTGTTGACTCCGCTTCGTTGAGCGAGATGCGTCAGTTCGGGACGTGAGCCTCGTGGCCGAGCTGACGTAGCGCTGCTCGGAGTTTGGCTGCGGCCTCGTCCTGCGACTCCGCCGACGGATTCGGGTCGGCACCGGAGATGTCGAAGTTGCCCATGTCGTAGGCCGGAAACACGTGCAGGTGCAGGTGCGGTACTTCGAGTCCTGCGATCAGCAGACCGGCGCGGGGAGCATCGAACGCGGTCCGTACGGCCTGACCGATGATCTGCGCGACGGCAGTGATCTTGGCGAACGCGGCACCGTCGACGTCCTGCCACTGGTCGATCTCCTCGCGCGGAACCACCAACGTGTGGCCCTGCGTGAGTGGCGCGATCGTCAGAAACGCAACCACGTCGTCGTCCTGCCACACGAAACGCCCCGGAATCTCACCGGCGATGATCTTGCTGAAAATGGAAGCCATGGGAACAGGATGCCCTACCCGACTCGACCGGGGCCGTACCAGTGGTCGTGGCTCCCAGGTAATTGCCAGGTCGGTCGCAGGGCGATTCAAGGTCCGGGCCCGATCGTTGTCGTCATGACAACGAATTCCCTCGCACGAGCAGCAGGCCCGCGGCCCGGCTCGAACGCCACGGCCACGCTAGAGGTGGTCATTCCGGTATACAACGAAGAGGCCGATCTCGAACAGTGCATTCGTCGTCTTCACGAGCATCTGGAGGACCGAATCCCGTTCCGGTCCTCGATCACGATCGCTGACAATGCCAGTACCGACGGAACACTCGCTGTCGCACGTCGACTCGCCGACGAGATCGACGGAGTCCAGGTTCACCATCTGGACGAGAAAGGGCGGGGCCGGGCACTCAAAGCAGTGTGGCTGGGGTCGGACGCCGATGTGGTGGCCTACATGGACGTCGATCTGTCCACCGATCTCAATGCGCTGATGCCGCTGATCGCACCGTTGATGTCCGGTCACTCGGACCTCGCCATCGGCTCGCGGCTCAACCGATCGTCCCGAGTGGTCCGCGGTGCGAAACGTGAATTCATCTCGCGCAGTTACAATTTCATTCTGCGTACCTCGCTGCGCGCCCGCTTCTCCGATGCGCAGTGCGGTTTCAAGGCCATGCGTACCGACGTCGCCCGACAGCTGTTGCCGCTCGTCGAAGACACCGGGTGGTTCTTCGACACCGAATTGCTCGTCATCGCAGAGAAAGTCGGCCTGCGTATCCACGAGGTGCCCGTGGACTGGGTCGACGACCCGAACAGCAGCGTCAACATCGTCGACACCGCCGTCAAGGACCTGCAGGGCTGCTGGCGCGTCGGGCGTGCCCTCGCCACCGGTGTACTGCCGGTCGCCGAACTTCGCCGAAGCCTGGGACGGGAGCCGCTCGTGCCCGGAGTACCGCACGGAATGATCAGTCAGATGGTGCGATTCGGCATCATCGGCATCGCCAGCACCATCGCCTACGCACTGCTGTACCTGATGCTGCATTCTCTCATCGGCGCGCAGGCCGCGAACTTCTTCGGGCTGTTGATCACCGCTGTGCTCAACACCGCGGCGAACCGTGCCTTCACCTTCGGCGTCCGGGGGCCCGACGGTGCAGGCAAACACCAACTGCAGGGGCTGGCGATCTTCGGCTTGGCTCTTCTCGTCACCAGTGGATCGCTCGCCGTGCTGCACGCCTGGGTTCCCGATGTGTCCCGGCACGTCGAACTCGCCGTCCTCATCGTCGCCAATCTCGTTGCCACCGTGTGCCGATTCGTCGCCCTGCGGTGGGTCTTTCGTAGCTCACTGGACGCAGGCTCGGAGTCCGCGAGTTCGGAGAAGAGCCTGTGACGACGACGATGGAGCGGCCCTCCGCGGCTGCCGATTCTGCACCGGCGACCTCCCCGCGCTGGGAATTGATCGGGCTGGTGGCTCTGCTCTTCGGAACCGGCGTTGCCTACATCTGGGGACTCGGCGCGTCGGGCTGGGCCAACTCCTTCTATTCCGCCGCGATACAGGCAGGTTCGGTGTCGTGGAAGGCCTTCTTCTTCGGATCCTCCGACGCCGCCAACTCGATCACCGTCGACAAGCCCCCGATGTCGCTGTGGCTGATGTCGTTGTCGGTACGCATCTTCGGACTCAACACCTGGGCGATGCTCGTACCCCAGGCTCTTCTCGGCGTCGCCTCCGTGGCACTGCTGCGCGCCACCGTCAAGCGTCGATTCGGTGGCGCGGCCGGTCTGCTCGCAGGCCTAATACTTGCCGTGACTCCGGTTGCCGCACTGATGTTCCGGTTCAACAATCCCGACGCGTTGCTGGTGCTGCTGATGATCGCCTCGGTGTGGGCGTTGCTGCGAGGCGTCGAGACCGGAAAGACCAAGTGGCTGTTGATCACCGGTATGTTCGTCGGATTCGGCTTCCTCACCAAGCAACTCCAGGTCATGCTCGTCGTTCCGCCGCTGGCTCTGACCTATCTGATCGCCGGGCCGCCGAAGTTCCTCACCCGGCTGTGGCAGCTGTTCGGCGCGCTGGGCGCGATGATCGTCTCGGCCGGATGGTGGATTCTGATCGTGGAATTCTGGCCGGCGTCCTCACGTCCGTGGGTCGGTGGCTCGCAGAACAACTCGATTCTCGAACTCACGCTCGGGTACAACGGATTCGGTCGCCTCAGTGGCGACGAGACCGGAAGTGTCACCCCCGGCCGCGGCGGTATGGGCGGCGACACGGCCGGGGGCATGGCGGGTGGGATGCCCGGTGGCATCTGGGGCGAGACCGGCATCTTTCGCATGTTCGACTCCTCCCAGGGCGGTCAGATCGCCTGGCTGATCCCGGCTGCGTTGATCCTGTTCGTCGTCGGACTAGTGTTGCGCGGCAAAACCCCTCGGACAGACGTGCAACGAGCTTCGCTGATCGTCTGGGGATCGTGGTTGCTGGTCACCGGTCTGACGTTCAGCTTCATGGCCGGAATCTTCCACGCGTACTACACCGTTGCGCTCTCGCCCGCCGTCGCTGCTCTCGTCGGCATCGGCAGTGTGGTGCTGTGGCGTCGACGCGAGACGTACTGGGTACGGATCGCGATGGCCGTCGCGGTGGCGTCGACCGTCGTGATGGCGTGGGTGTTGCTCGGTCGCAGTGAGAGTTTCGTGCCGTGGCTGAAGTGGGCGATTCTCGTCGTCGGAATCGTGGCGATCGTCGCGCTGCTGATCCCGGCACTGACTCGCGGCAGGCTGGCTGCGGCGTCGATCCTGGCGGTGATGTTCGCCGGACTCGCCGGACCGACCGCCTATGCGGTCGACACCATCGGCACCCCGCATACCGGAGCCATCGTCTCGGCCGGTCCCAACACCGGCATGCGCGGATTCGGCGGTATGGGCGAAGGCCGAGGCGGTCCGGGCGGGATGCAGTTGCCGGCCGGGGTCCAGATACCTGCCGGAATGCAACCGCCTGCGGGTTTCCCGGGTCAGGCCGGGGCTGCCGGCGGGGCCGAGATGGGCGGGACGGGTCGGGGTATGGGCGGCGGTATGGGTGGTCTGCTCGAAGGCAGTGCACCGACTGCGGCCATCACCGAGATGCTCGAGCAGGACGCCGACTCGTACACCTGGGTGGCAGCGGCCATCGGAGCCAACACCGCTGCGGGTTATCAACTGGCCACCGAGGATCCCGTCATGCCGGTCGGTGGATTCAACGGCACCGATCCCTCGCCGACCCTCGCGCAATTCCAGCAGTACGTCGCCGACGGAGAGATCCACTACTTCATCGGGAGCGGCGGCATGCCGGGCATGGAGTCGGGGACCTCGGCAGAAATCTCTGCCTGGGTCACCGAGAACTTCACCGCGACCACGGTCGACAACGTGACGTTCTACGACCTCACGCAGTAACACCGAACCACCACGAAAGAGCCCCGCGCCGTGACAGGTGCGGGGCGCTTTCGCGTCGAGCAGATAGTCTGATGCACTGTGCGCGTACTAGTCATAGGTTCCGGTGCTCGTGAGCACGCCCTCCTCCTTGCGTTGAAGGCCGATCCGTCGGTCGAGAAGCTCTTCGTGGCTCCCGGCAACGCAGGCACCGCGAAGCTCGCCGAGCAACACGCGGTCGACGTCGCCTCCGGTGAGGCGGTGACCGCGCTGGCGAAGAAGGTCGAAGCCGATCTCGTCGTCATCGGACCGGAGGTTCCACTGGTCCTCGGCGTGGCCGACGCCCTCCGTCAGGCCGGCATCGCTGCGTTCGGCCCGTCCGCCGATGCTGCGCGCATCGAAGGGTCCAAGGCCTTCGCCAAGGACGTGATGGCAGCGGCCGGTGTGCGGACCGCGCACAGCGAAATCGTCGACTCGCCCGCCCTGCTCGACGCAGCCCTCGACCGTTTCGGCCCCCATTGGGTGGTCAAGGACGACGGCTTGGCCGCAGGCAAGGGTGTCGTCGTCACCACCGATCGCCTCATCGCCCGCGATCACGCAGCGGAGCTCCTCGAGAACGGTCACCCGGTACTGCTCGAATCGTTCCTCGACGGACCCGAGGTCTCCCTCTTCTGCCTCGTCGACGGCGAGACCGTGGTGCCACTGCTGCCCGCGCAGGACCACAAACGCGTCGGCGACGGAGACACCGGACCCAACACCGGCGGCATGGGTGCGTACACCCCGCTGCCGTGGCTGCCCGAGGGTGCCGTCGAGGAGATCGTCCGTGATGTGGTGAAACCCGTTGCCGCCGAGATGGTCGCGCGCGGTGTGCCGTTCTCCGGTCTGCTGTACGCGGGTCTTGCCATGGGTGCCGACGGCGCGGCGGTCGTCGAATTCAACTGCCGCTTCGGCGATCCCGAGACCCAGGCGGTGCTCGCGCTGCTCGACTCACCTCTCGGTGAAGTGTTGAACGCGACGGCAACCGGCACACTTGCGTCACTTCCTCCGCTGCGCTGGAAGGACGGCGCGGCCGTCACCGTCGTCATCGCCGCCGAGAACTACCCCGGTCGACCACGCACCGGCGACGAAATCCTCGGCGCCGAAGGCGACGGCGTGCTGCATGCCGGCACCGCGGTGAAGGACGGTGCGGTCGTCTCCGCGGGTGGACGCGTGCTCAGCGTGGTCGGCACCGGATTCGACCTCACCGCCGCCCGAGACGACGCCTACTCCCGTATCGCGGGAATCCGATTGCCGGGCAGCCACTTCCGGACGGACATCGGCCTGGCTGCGGTGGAGGGTCGAATCACGCTGTAGGTGCGGTGAGTGGGCCGGCGTCGGCCGGCGTGTTCCAGCAAACGCGCGCGCGTTCGTGAGACGCGCGCAGAATTGCCGGAGGTTGCCAGTCGATCTTGCGCGCACTTGGCGAACGCGCGCGCGTTTGCAAAGGTCGGAGGTACCGAGCGAGTCGGGATCAGTAGGGTCGAAACAATGCACAACGAATCGCAGCGATCGAAGGTCGAGCCGTTCCATGTGATGGATGTGTTCGCCGCGGCGGCCGAGCGGGCCCGTACACATGGCGACGTGCTCTCTCTTGCTGCAGGTCAACCCTCCACCCGAGCGCCCGAGCCGGTATTGCGCGCTACCCGCGAGGCTCTGGATTCGCATCTGCTGGGGTACACCGAGACGCTGGGGATTCTGCCGCTGCGTCGCGCGATCGCCGAGCACCACAGCGCGCGGTACGGCATCACCGTCGACGCCGCGGACGTGGTGATCACGACCGGCTCGTCGGGCGCGTTCACGTTGCTGTTCCTCGCAGCGTTCGACGCGGGGGATACCGTCGTGATGGCCAGGCCCGGCTATCCGGCGTATCGAAACACGTTGGCGGCGTTGGGCTGCCGCGTCGTCGAGCTCGACTGCCTCGAAAGCACGCGATTCCAACCGACCGTCGCGATGCTCGAGGAGCTGCCCGAGCCGCCCGCGGGTCTGATCATCGCGAGCCCCGCCAATCCCACCGGCACGATCATCGACGCGGACGAACTCGCCGCCATCGCGCGCTGGTGCGACGAGCACGGAACCCTGCTGATCTCGGACGAGATCTACCACGGCATTTCCTACGGCAATGCGCATACGTCGAGCGCATGGGAGACATCGAAAGAATCGGTCGCCATCGGATCGGTGTCGAAGTACTTCTCGATGACCGGGTGGCGACTCGGTTGGGTGCTGCTGCCGACCCGATTGCGCAGGGCCGTCGAACGATTGGCGTCGAACATGACGGTGTGCCCACCGGCGATCTCCCAGGTGGCGGCCATCGCGGCGTTCACCGAGGAGTCGCGCGTCGAGCTGGATTCACACGTCGAACGCTACGCCGTCAATCGCCGAATACTGCTCGACGGTTTGCCGGCCCTGGGCATCACCGATCTCGCACCGGCCGACGGTGCCTTCTACGTCTACGCCGACATTGCGCACCTCACCGACGATGCACGGAGTTGGTGCGCGCGAGTGCTGTCCGAGACCGGCGTCGCACTGGCACCGGGCGTCGACTTCGACACCGTGCGTGGCAATCACACGGTGCGATTCTCGTTCGCCGGGACGACCGCCGATGTCGAAGAGGCGTTGGAGCGACTTCGTCGCATGTGAGCGAAACTTCGACCCCCACTACGAGGTTCTGCTCACGTGCGGCGCAGCCGCTCCAGTACCTCGGAGATATCGGCGGCGTCGACGTCGCGGTGGGTCACGAAGCGCACCTTGCCCGCGACGGTCACCGCGGCGATCCCCAGCTCGGCCAGCTCGGTGACCGTCGTCGCCGGGTCGGGAACAGTGGCGAGGACGATGTTGGTCTCCGGCTCCGCCACGTCCCAGCCTCGCTCGCGCAGCCCGGAAGCGAGGGTCGACGCATTGGCGTGATCGTCGGCGAGATCACCGATTCGATCCAACGCGACGAGCCCGGCGGCGGCCAACACTCCACCCTGACGGACGCCGCCGCCCAACATCTTTCGGACGCGTCGCGCCTCGTGGATACGTGCGGAGTCCGAGACGAGCATCGAGCCGACCGGTGCGCCGAGGCCCTTGCTGAGGCAAACCTGCACCGTGTCGGCACCGGCAGCGAGCGACGCGATCGGAACATCGAGGGCGACAGCGGCATTCCACAGGCGCGCGCCGTCCAGATGGACCTTCAGTCCGCAATCACGGCCGGTGGCAACGAGTTCCGCCCATTCGTCCGGACCGAACACAGTACCGCCGGCGAAGTTGTGGGTGTTCTCGAGCGACAGCAGCGTCGTCCGTAGCGAGAAGTACGGTCCGGCACCGCCGGCTTTCGCACGCACCGTCGACGCGAGAGGGCGGCCGGGACCACCGTCGTGGGGGAGGGCGTCGGGCATCCCGCCTGCCAGCCATGCGGCGGTACCGAGCTCGGACCCCAGCACGTGCGCGTGCTCGGGGGCCAGGAAGCGATCGCCGCGCTGCAGATGCAGCATCAGCGCGATGATGTTGCCCATCGAACCCGACGGAACCCACAGTGCCGACTCGAACCCGAGCAGACCTGCGACCGCTTCTTCCAGCGCTGCCATCGTCGGATCGTGATCGAGGACGTCGTCGCCCACTTCGGCGTCGGCCATGGCTTTTCGCATGACCGAATCGGGTCGGGTGATGGTGTCGGAGCGAAGGTCGATCGTTCGATGTGCCACGAGCAACGACAATTCCATAGCGCGAAAGCAGTCCGACGAACGGCCTCGAGCTGGCACGATGACTTGAATGTCCGCAGGTCCGACCGAGTCGCAGCACAAGGTGTCGGGTGCGACTCCGAAGGGGGTGCGCCGCCGGCAGGCACTGGCGTCTGCGGCCGCGGACCTTCTCGTCGAGGGCGGCTTCGACGCGGTGCGACACCGATCGGTGGCCGCGCGAGCCGGGCTTCCTCTCGCGTCGACCACCTACTATTTCGAGTCTCTCGGGGACCTGGTGGCCGCGGCGGTCGACGTCGTCGGAACCCGTGAGATCGACGTCATGCGCGGCCGCATCGAGGACGAGGGCAAGTGCTCGAACGAAATGGAATCGACGGTCGACCTCATCGTCGACCTGCTGATCGGGCCGCAGGACGGCCACGAGCAGCTGATCGCGAGATACGAACGCTTCATCGCCTCGGCCCGGCATCCCGAACTACGAGAAGTGCAGCTGCGGCTGCGCGCCCAGATCGACGACCTGCTCACCGACGTCCTGCGCAGATCGGGCCGAACCGTGCAGGAAGAGCAGCTACGACGACTCGTGGCAGTGGTAGACGGGGCCGTCGTCGGAGCGCTCAGCGAAGTGGACCCCGACCCGCGCCACATGGCCCGAAGCATGCTCTTGGCCGTCATCGACATAGTGGCACCGGCGGAACAGGTGCCGGCCGACTGACTGCTAGTAGTTCTCGCCGGACTCTGCGTCTCGGATCGGCGGCACCTCGCACACACCGTCCTCGCAGACGGGGCCGTGGTCGTCGCCGACCATCTCCAAAGGACCGCTCATGAGTCGGCAGCAGCCTTCTGCAGGACGTCGGCGAATACCGACGGTTCCTGCGCGCCCGACACACCGAGCCGTCCGTCGATCACGAAGAACGGCACGCCGCTGATTCCATAGGCGATGGCCTGTTCCTTGTCCGCGCGCACTGCCGGCAGGAACTCCTCGGACTTCAGCGCCCGGGCGGCCTCGTCACGGTCGAGGCCGACTTCCGCGGCCAGGTCGGCGAGGTCCTCTGTGCGGCCGACGTGGCGGCCCTCCTCGAAATAGGCCGCCAGGAGTCGTTCCTTCATCTCCACCTGCTTGCCCTTCGACTTGGCGAAGTGCAGGAGCTCGTGCGCCTTGACGGTGTTGGTGTGCTGCACGGCGTCGAAGTCGTACGCGAGCCCCTCGCCTGCGGCCAGCTCGGTCATCTGCGCCAACATCTGCGTGACCTGGGCGGCCGGCATACCTTTGTGCGAGACGAGAAAGTCGACCTCGCTGCCGTCGAATTCGACCGGTGTGTCGGGTGCCAGCTCGAACGAGTGGAACTCCACCTCGAGCGTTCCGCCCCCGGCGGTGAACTCCGCAGCGCCTGCCTCGAAACGGCGCTTGCCGACGAAGCACCACGGGCACGCGATGTCGGACCAGATGTCGACCTTCACTGTTCGGCTCACGACGGCTCCAACATCGGAGCGCGCGTCGGTTATTCCACGTGGCACCGCAGCCGCCGGCACCAGGAAAAGGGCGGCGTACGCGATCGCGGGAGGCCGGTACTGGAGTCCTTTTCCGAAACAGTGCAGTCGTCTTCCGAGACCGACAACTGCGCCACGTAAGCTGGACGCTCGTGAGCATCCCGAATGTCCTGGCCACCCGTTACGCGAGTCCCGAACTGGTGGAGCTGTGGTCGCCGGAGCACAAGATCGCCCTCGAACGCCAACTGTGGATCGCCGTGTTGCGCGCGCAGTCCTCACTCGGAGTCGACGTCCCCAACGCGGCCATCGCGGACTACGAAGCCGTCGTCGATCAGGTGGATCTCGCGTCGATCGCCGAGCGTGAGCGCGTCACCCGGCACGACGTCAAGGCCCGCATCGAGGAGTTCAACGCCCTCGCCGGCCACGAGCACATTCACAAGGGGCTCACCAGTCGCGACCTCACCGAGAACGTCGAGCAGCTGCAGATTCTGCGCTCACTCGAGCACGTCCACGCGCACGGCGTCGCCGTCGCGAAGAGGCTGGCCGAGCGTGCTGCCGAGTACTCCTCGCTGGTGATGGCCGGTCGCAGTCACAATGTCGCAGCTCAGGCGACCACTCTGGGCAAGCGTTTCGCGTCGGCCGCCGACGAGCTGCTGTTGGCCCTGTCCCGGGTGCAGGAGCTGATCGCGCGCTACCCGCTGCGCGGCATCAAGGGCCCGATGGGTACCTCGCAGGACATGCTCGACCTGTTCGGCGGCGACTCCGCCAAGCTCGTCGCGCTCGAGCGCATCGTCGCCGATCACCTCGGTTTCCGGCACACGATGACGAGCGTCGGCCAGGTGTACCCCCGTTCGCTCGACCACGAGGTCGTGTCCGCGCTGGTCCAGATCGGTGCCGGACCGTCCTCGTTCGCCCACACCGTTCGCCTGATGGCAGGCCACGAACTCGTCACCGAAGGCTTTCAGGCGGGCCAGGTGGGCTCGTCGGCAATGCCGCACAAGATGAACACCCGTTCGTGCGAGCGGGTCAACGGCCTGCAGGTGGTGCTGCGCGGCTACGGCTCGATGGCCGCCGAGCTCGCCGGAGCTCAGTGGAACGAGGGCGACGTCTTCTGTTCCGTCGTGCGCCGCGTCGCGCTGCCCGACGCCTTCTTCGCCATCGACGGTCTCATCGAGACCTTCCTGACGGTGCTCGACGAATTCGGTGCGTACCCGGCCGTCATCGCCAAGGAACTCGACCGCTACCTGCCGTTCCTCGCGACGACCAAGGTGCTCATGGCCGCCGTGCGCGCAGGCGTCGGACGCGAGACGGCGCACGAGGCGATCAAGGAACACGCCGTCGCCGTCGCGCTGGCGATGCGTGAGCAAGGACTGGAACCGGACCTGCTCGACCGTCTGGCCGCCGACGATCGGCTGCCACTCGACCGCGCTGCCCTCGATGCTGCACTGGCCGACAAGACGGCATTCGTCGGTGCCGCCGACGCTCAGGTCAGTGCGGTCGTCTCGGCAGTGGAGCGTCTGATCGCGAAGTTCCCCGCCGGGGCGTCGTACAGCCCGTCGCCGATTCTGTAGTCAGGAGAGGACACCGGGAAGGTCGGCCACGGAGTCGATCACGTGGTCGGGTTCCATCGCGAATTCGTCGGTGATGCGTCGGTCGAGCACGTCCTGACGGAACTTCCCGGTGCGAACGAGCACGCCGGTCATCCCGACGACCTGGGCGGCGAGGACGTCGTTGTCGAGGTCGTCGCCGACCATGACGACGTCGTCCGGGTCGACCCCCATCCGCTCGGACGCCGTGCGGAATCCCAGCGGAGCGGGCTTACCGATGGCCTTCGCGGTATGTCCTGACGCCTGTTCCATACCTCCGAGGTACATGCCGGTGTCGATGCGCAGCCCGGCGCCGGTGCTCCACATCAACGAACGGTGCATCGCGACCACGGGAATGCCCCGGCACAGCCAGTCGTAGACGCGGCTGAGCCGCTCGTGGGTGAACTCCGGCCCTGCCCCACCGACGACGACGACATCGGGATCCTCGGACGTCTCGTCGACGAATTCGATTCCCGGCATGTCGCCTGCGATCTCACCGTTGTTGATCAGGACCACCCGCGCGTCCGGATAGTTCTCACGCAGATGATCCGCGGTGAGCGACGCGGCCGTGACGATCTCGTCCGAGTGCACGTCGAGTCCCACCTCGCGCAGCGCCGTAGCGATCTGTCCACGGGTTTTGGACGTCGTATTCGTCAGGAAGGCGCGAGCAATGTCCTTGCTGTCCAGGTACTTCAGAGTCTCTGCTGCCCCTGGCACCGCCTGCCACGACGTGACGAGAACGCCGTCGATGTCGAAGAGAACCCCGCCGATGCTCATCGGCAAACAGTAGTCTCCGGGCCCGGGCCGCGCAGCTTCAGAGCCCCGAGCGCCTACGCTCGGAAGGTGTGAACCCCTACACGATTTTCGCCGAGATCATTGCCGGGACGGCCGAGGCTTCTCGCGTCCACGAGGACGAGACAGCGATTGCGTTCATGGACATCAGGCCGCTCACCAGCGGACATGTGTTGGTGGTGCCCAAGGAGCAGTATCGGACGCTGGCGGAGTTGCCGCCGGAGATCGGCGCGCACCTGTTCGTGGTGGGGCAGAAGGTGGCCGCCGCTGTGCGTGCCAGCAATTCGCGTGTCGCCGGCGTCAACTTCTTTCTCGCCGACGGCACGGTCGCCGGTCAGGAAATCTTCCACGTGCATCTGCACGTCATCCCACGCATGATCGGGGACGGCTTCGGCCTGCGGGCTCGGCCGTCGTCGCCGCAACGATCGGAACTGGACCGGCAGGCCGGAGAGATCGCAGCCGCGCTGTGATGGCCGCCTCGACGAAGTTCGGGGCCACCGGCAGGTGCCTTCCGGTGACCCCGTGGCTCATGGTCCGCCGAATTACTCGGGCGTGACCTTCTTCGCCTTGGACAGCGCGTCGGCATAGATGTCGATTGTGTTCGTGTAGCGGCTGTAGCTCTTGTTGGCACCGTAGTCCCACAACACCATCTGCTGCTTGTCGACGGCAGCGATGGTGTCGAAGGCCGGGTAGCGGCTCGGAATATCGGCGAGCTTCACGTCGGCGGCGTTGGCGACGTCGTGATAAACGAACGCGACGTCGGCGTCGACGGTCGACACGTTCTCCCACGACACCTTCTTCCAGTACCCGTCATCGGTGCCGTCGGGGGTGTACATCTTCAGGCCCCACCGTTGGTAGTCGCTGAAGTCCGGGTCTGCCGACGGATCGAGGACGTAAGCGACGTCGAGTGGCCAGACGCCGACGCTGGTGAGGTCCTGACTCTCGGAGGCAACCTTCTCGAAGTTCGCGACAGCGGCGTCGAATTCGGCCTTGATGTCGGCCAGTTGTGGCGTGTCGAGGTCGACGCCGAGCGAGGATGCGAGTCCGGCGTAGTTCTCGATGGTCTGTGCCGTCGAGGTCGTATCCAAGGTGACCCCCAGAGTGGGGGCGAGCTGATCGATCGTGTCGGCCTTGGACGAGTCGGCTGTGGTGGTCAGTTTGCCGAACTGGCCGAATCGAGGGTTGTACTCGCCGATGACGAGATCCGGTTCGAGGCTGGCGGCTTTCTCGACATCGAATGTCCCCCAACTCTCGCCGACCGATTCGATGCCCGTGAGATCGGAGCAGCTCAGAATCGGGCTGGTGGACATCGGAGTGGTCGACCAGATGGCGATGGGTCTGATGCCGTAAGACATCAGCGCTGCTGCCGATTCCTCGTCGGCGATGATTCTCGTCGGCTGAGCATCGAGCGAAATCGTGCGTCCGCGACCGTCGGTGTACGTGAACGGTCCCGATGCTCGGTCGACTGCATCGACGAGGTCGTTCTCGCCGCACGCGGCGGGGTTCGCGTTCAGGTCGACGACCTCGGTGTCGGTGGTGCCGCCGCTGCACGCTGCAGCGACGAGAAGCACGAGCACCGCGATACCTCCAGTGAGGGCGCGAGGGCCGGTTGTGTATCGCCCCATGGTGCGGATTCTTGTCGAAGACATGCGCTCACTTTCGCGTTCGATGATGGACGGTGAACCGACGAGATCGAGGGCCACACACGTGTCCGGGCGCACTCGACGCACGACGGAGCCGTTGTAGACCAGGAGATGTTAGGTTAGCCTACGGTAGGCAAGTAGCGCTGTTCATGACATCGAGCCAGGACGCTGGGCACTGCCGAGACGGCCATCGACGGACCCTCGCCGGCGTCACCCCGAATCTCGTCCGCAAGTAGAAGGAGACGCTCTATGCACCGCACCGAGCTCGGTGGAGCGATCCACCGTGTAGGCCTCGTTCATGCCGATCTGCACCTCGCCGGCCCCGCCGATGGAACCGCGGGGGCGAGCCGTCGATGACCTCGCACAACGATTTTTCCGACGGCACCTACGACATCGTCGGGGTCGGCTTCGGGCCCTCGAATCTGGGCCTGGCGATCACGATGGAA
>NZ_NOZF01000128.1:0-14950 GCF_002258565.1 Rhodococcus sp. 05-2254-6 | reverse complement strand
GGTTGGGGTTGACCTGCGAGAACGGTCGTCCACCACCGGGTGCGCGCTGCGCGAGGTTGGTGAGCCAGTCGTAGAGCTCTTCGTCGCTGTCCGCGATCGGCGGTCGTGCCTGCAGACTCCCGTCGGGGTACATCACAATGACGCTGTCGCCGTTGATGAGGATGTTCTCGACGTTCGGGTCGTCGACGAGCGGCTGAAGTGGGCCGAGTCCGAACAGCGTGTCGAAGACCGCTTTGACCAGCGTCTGTTCCTCTTGGACGCTCAGCTGTTCGTGACCGGTGTCGATCGCGGACTGCACTTCTTTGCTGACGAGATCTATGACGATCTGCCTGCCCGACTCACGCTCCTCGTCCGGGGTCATGGCAGTGACGCCCAGCTCAGGGTTGAGGGCCTGATCTGCTCGTTGGGTCTTACGGAGAGAGAGGATTTCGGATGCTTCTTTGGTCAGTTGCTTGACCAATTGGTGGTTGGTCCTCGCGACGTCCGACCGCTCAGCTGGAAATGGTGATGGCGATGTGAACGGGACCGTCTCGAGTCGCTCGGGTTCCGGGTGGGAGTGGCGACCGTCCTTGCCGGCTGCGGCGAGCAGACCTGCAGATGAGGAGCCGTATTGCCCGCTCCTGTAACGAGTTATCTCGTTGTCGCCATCGTCGAGGATGATCGGATCGGCGGCAAACATCGGTAGGTCGGGTAGGGCTGGTCGCTCGTCGTAGTCGAAGTCGGGGGCGTTGTTGGTCATGCGGGTGTTCTCCCTTTGGCCTTGTCGGCTCGTTACGCGGGCTGTGAGCTGTATGGCGAGTTGGCGATCCATACGGGCTGGTGCGTTTCGTGGAAGCGCTCGATCTTTTGCCAGGTTCCGTCGATTGCGCGTAGATAGCTTGATCGACGTCGCCGCCAATTACTGAGCGAGGCACCTTCGGAAAAAACTTGCGCGTGTACCGGTGATTCGGGAAGGACTGCGATGACGTCGAGGCCGGTCGCCGCGGCGGTCTCGGCTGCGCTGTAGGGCTCGGTACCCCTGACAATGAGGCCGATGCTGGCCGGCGACTTCGTATTCTCCAGATGCTGCTGTAGTGGGCCCAAGCCAGCACGAACCGCTGCCACTGCGGTCCTGGTCGGTCTGAGCATTATGGCGATAACGTCACTGTGACGGATCAGGTCTTGATGTCCGGACCGTAGATTGAGGCGACCGGCGTCGACGAGCAGGTCACCGCCGCCCTGTTTCGACAACAACGCCAGATGTGCCCCCAACGGGCCCCACGTCGACTTCATCGATTCCGTTTGAGCTGCATTGACCAGGCCGGGGACGAACCATCCTTGCGCCTTGGTCGGCTCCTCTGGATCGAACGGCCCGATTCTAACTATTTGGTGCTGGAAGGCTGGGCCTATTCGGCCGTGCCTGTTCGGCTCGACCAGTTGGATGATCGATCGGTCGTGCCGGCGGCGCGCGTGAAAGTACCCGGCCAGCGTCGGGGACGATCCGATCGGATCGGCCTCGATGTACAGCAGCTTGCGGGAGTCTGCGGTGAGAGCGATGCCCAGGCCGGTCGTCGAGACGCCTGGCGAGCCGGAGATCGAGGTCAGGGTGACGAGCATGGCTCAGCGCTCCCGGGAGTCGAGGACGATGGCGACGCGGTTGGTGGCGGCTCGGGCGGCGATCCAGCTGGCCTCGTCTTTCTTGACCAGAACGTCCACTGTCGTCTGTCCGGTCTCGGGGATGTCCTTCACGGCAACGACCTGTGCGTTCGCGGTGACCGGACCCTGCACCGGGGAATCGTCTTGATCTCGGGGAGTGTCGACGATCCGGACGTTGTCGCCTGCGAGCAGTGGCTCTGCGGGAAGTTTGCCGATTGCGACGGTGATGCCGACCAAAGTGTTGTCCCCGCTGGGGATTACGGCGTTGGTGAACGACGATGGGTTCAGTGCCGATCCGCTCAGGAGCGGAACTGCTGCGCTCTGGCCCACGACCGATGCTTTGTCTGTGGCAGGAACGGTCGCGATGGTCGCATCGCTGTTGACCTCTGCGGTTTTGAGGTCGTCGGTGGTGATCGTCTCCCCCTGTGGCACGTCGCGGGCGAGCACCAGAATTGTCGTGGTGGCGCGCATGGCGTTCACCAAAAAGACCGCTCCTACGATTGCGACGGTCATCAAGGCGACTCCCGCGATCCAGTACGACCGTCGACGGCGCACTTTGGTGGTGGATACGACTTCGGTGAAGTCATGGCCCGGCTTAGGAGATGCCTCTCTTGCGCTGCGCGGCTCCCCCACTGTGGCGGTCGATGTCTTTTCTTTGAGATTGCCGAACATGGGCATAGCTCAGTCACTTTCCGTTTGTGTCGTGGCGTCGAGGCCGAGATGTGCTTTGAGGGCAGTTCCGATGAGGTGGCTGCGGGAACGGGCCTTGAACTGGTCTTTCAGTTGATCGATGATCACCCAGTCATCGGCGTACAACCCGACCGTGACTCCCTTCTTCTCCGCCTTACCCTCAGACGGCTTCCCACCTACTCCCCTGGCGCGGAACAGACCTCCGCCGACCTTGCCTCCCGGAAACAGAAGGCTTTCGAGATCGCTGTGGACATCCTCGATAGCAGTGATGACCACCTCGCCGTGGGTTCTCCCTGTCCGTTTGCTCTCCTTCGCCAGACCGTGTGCAACCCCGACAGCAAGATGAACCGTCGACGGCACAATCGTGTCGTCGTGCCCCAATTCAGCTGCACCAGAGGATGTCTCCTCCTCGTTTGAACTCAACTGCACCACCTCCGCTGACATAGCACTTATCGATCCGGCCGGCGGCGGTGGCATGAAGGCTGCCCCGAGCGACTGTCGCGCAGGCGGAGATGTCGGCACGTTCGCACTCTCAGCGCTGTCGGTCCTCACTCACGATCCTTCCGATGTCCCCGTGTACCTGAGTCGCAGGCTTGAGTGCGACGTACGAGATATACCGGGTCTCCCGGACACCGCGAACAGCGTCGATCCGAACCGAACCCTGCAAAACGAACCCCGTGTTCGTCCCGCAAGAGGACCCCATCCCCTCCCCACCAGGACAAAGGCTATCTCCACCTCAACAACAGTGGTGATCAACACGCGGTACATAACATTTCAGTAACAAGGTAGTCGATCGCGCACTCGTTCAGTTCCGAAGCAAACGCGGCGCGGCACCGACCCCTGACGGTCCGTGCCGCAAGCAATGTCCTCTGCAACTTCTACGGGCCGTTGACTGACTCTCAACCGAACTGCACTCGGCGCTGCCTCTTGACTCCAAGACAAGTTGGATTGTGATCACTGCCACGTGATCACAACACGATTTTGTTATCGTTTGACACTCATGTCGGACTGATGTGGTTCTCGTGACTCAGTGCTATTTGATTCGATGGCTTTCATGTGTGTCCACAATCTGCCGCCAATGTTTCTTCAACGCAGCGTCGTTCACCGACGATCTTGAACCGATCGCCATGCAGAGCTCACCAGGAAAACCACCACATCTACCTCTTCGGCCGTGGGCACAGTCATAGAACTGATGCCAGAGGGGTGGTGACACACCACCATTTACCTGCAACCATTGAACGATGAGCTTCTCCGACACCGCCACCGCGCCAGGCAGCGGCGTCGCAGCCCGAACGCTCGACGACCTACGATGGCACCGCGAGTTCCATCGTCAGTCCCAGTTTCGCTGGTGGGACACCGAGGCCGCGCTCGTTGCCACCGAATTCACTCGTGGACAGGACCAGTTCCACACAGTGCACGACCTGGCACAACTGGAGCGATGTCGGCTAGCGCTCGCCGACTACACCACGACCTGCCAGCGAGCCCTGGGCCGCGCCCTCAAACAGTCACAACACGTTCTCGACACGCAGAGCTGGACTTTCGCGACTGATGCGCTCCTGCTGTTGCCGTGGACATGCGAGCAGAGCAGCTACCTTGCGACCTGGGCCGACCCGCACGATCCGACAGCTCTGAGCAACCCTCAAGTCCGGCGCATTCAACGTTCCTGTGAGCGCATGATGTTCGGAAATCCCCTCATTCTTAGTTGGGAATTGAGCCACCTGTGGAGCCTCTACCGAGCCGCCGAGACACTGCTCGAAGACACCCTTGTAGATCTCACCGTTGAACTCTCAGAATCAGTCCCTGACGCCACCCTGCTGTGGGCCACCCAAATGGCGTCGAAGATCGGTCTGGAACAACGGATAGCCGAACAGCGAACGACCCGCGGAGAGCCTGGCGATCCCCGCCGCCGACTGCGTCAGAGCTATTCGGATCTACGCTGATTGGAACGCGAACAGTCCCCCGTTGACCTGGCGTCTTATGTGAAATTCGTGCCAGGCTCGCGTCGAACTACGTAGCAATCCTCGCACTCCCCTACCGATACCTCTCCCCTCAACACTTCGCTTGAGCCTTCGCGAAGCCAGCAGAGCCTGCGGATTGGGAGTCGCGGCCATGATCGCAGCTCGAATCGCACGCTGATTCGCACATATCGACGCTTTGTCGATCCGACATAACTACCCACTCTCGATCCCGTTCATCATCCCAGTGCTCTGCTCCCCTACCTCCGTTACCGTCTACCGGGCAATCATCCCAACACAATGGGCGTAGCACTTCGTAGTACTCCTCGCACAGTAAAGCGTTGGTTTCATCGCGTACTAAACCGCGTGTTTGAGGGCGTACAAATACGCTTGTTACACCGTTGTTTAATACGCGTAATACTACGCATGCAATACCGGGTAGAACTCCGCACGTCAACACGCGGGTTAAATACCGTTTTGGTCAGCACATCAATGCCCGTGTTTCTTCACGTGTTAACAAGGGTGTTGATATGCGACTTAACGTGCGTATTGGTACGCTGTTACTAGGGCGCAGCACTACATGTTTTATTGCGCGTGTTTTGCCGCGTAAGAGTGCGAGCATTGATACGCATGGTGTTACGCGACTTAGACCGTGTTGACTGACGTGCGTGACTGGGCGTACTCTCGCGCACACAACCACGCACGACAACCTGCGCATCCGCCCGCACAAGAGCGTGCGGGACAAGTCGAGCCGCTCGCACGTACCGATTCGGCACCGTGAACGCCTCCCGGTCACGCTTCTCCACGGCAGCGCTCGAATAGATGCACGCGGATCCAGGACTCTGGAAGGAAGGTTCTATCGATGGCAATATCAAATTCCCTCGCAGTCACCCAAGGTAAAGGGGGAGTGGGCAAGACGACGGTTGTTGCCAACCTCGCAGGCCTGTTCGCCGCTGCCGGCTACCGTGTTCTCGTCGGGGAGTTCGACCCTCAGGGCAACCTGGCCCGCGATTTCGGTTACGAAAAGCAGTCCGGTGAAGAACTTCTGATGTCGTTGATGTCAGGCGGACAACCCCCGATCATCAAAGACGTCCGACCCGGTCTAGACGTCATTCCCGCTGGTCCTGCGCTCGTCGACGTTGCTGGCATGATGCTCTCCAGGCTCAGCCGCGGGGGCGAATCGCTGGGGCAGATCCTCCACAAAGTCCTTGCCCCGATCGTTCCCGACTACGACATTGTTCTCTTCGATACCCCGCCAGGCGACGTGATCATCGGTGATGCGGTGCTGTACTGCACGTCGTCCGTTCTCATCCCTACTCGCGCCGACGATGGCAGCCTCGACGGCCTCGACCGCGTCGCCGAGCGCTTCGCGCGTGCCCGGGAGCACAATCCGCAACTGAGATTGGCTGGCATGCTTCTGTTTGCGGTCGGCAGTAGGTCACAACGGCTCCAGGACCAGGTGAGGGAAAGTATTACGCAAGCCATTCCTGACACCATTGCCCCCATCTTCGGCACGACAATCCGCTACATGGAGAGCGCCGCTGCCGACGCGCGGCGGCATGGGCTCCTAGCTCACGAACTCGAAGGCGCTACTGCTAGCGCAAAGAAGGCTCGGTTGAAAGCGCTGAGGGACAAGGTGAAACCACCCAGCCTTCTGCTCTCTCGGGATGCAACCGGGTTGGCGGATGACTACGAGGCCCTAGCAGCTGAGGTCTTGCAACGCTTGGCCGAGCTTGCTGCCGAAGCCGATCACGCAGAAGAGGTAGCACCCGCATGAGCACCACTGATCGCAAGAAGCGACCCAGCCTGGCGGACCAATTCGACAAGCCCGCTCCCCGTGGATCTGGCCTCGCCAACATTTTCCCTCGCAATGGAACGGGTTCCCTCGCCAGGCCTGCCGCAGTGGAACCACGCTCGACCGACGTGGCTGCCGAAAGAGCCGTCGACGAGCCGCACGTACAGGCTCCGGACGTGACATCTGCACCGGATGCTCCTGCAGCACCTGCACCAGAGCCTCCGACCGAGGTTGCTACATCTGCCTCGCCCTCCGGGGGCAGCACTGCCGCAACCGAGGACGTAGCCACCACACCCGAAACCGGGGCCGACACCGCTACAGCGGAGCCGTTGGCTGCGATTGTCGGTGATGAAGATGTGCGCCCGATCGCGGTCTACGTTCCCGCGACGGTCAAAGAGGCCTGGAAGACGCGATCTCAGCGGGAGAAGAAGTCCTACGGCGAGATCGTCGAGGATGCCTTCGCCGCGCACACCCCGGAAACCTTGGTTCGCCTCTTCGCCCCTCGCGCCGTCGAATCGCCACGCGGTGGCATGCCGCGTCTGGCCCGCCCGAAGGTCGCGAGCGGGGGAGTGGAGGTGCGTCCACATCTGTGGGTAGCCCAGACCCGATGGATAGACGAGCAGGTAGAAGCAAGTCCGCTCATCCCCTCACGAAGCGCGCTGATTGCTGCGGTCGTTGAGGACTATCTGATCTCTTGATCCGCCGGGCCAGAGCGTCTTGCTCCTGGCTCCCCACCGTGCTCCCCACCATGCTCCCCACTCCGGTGGGGAGCGTTTTTTTGCCTTTGAGCTGCCCTTATCTCCATGCTCCCCATGCTCCCCACATAAAAGAGCCAAGGTCACGCGTATATCGATGAAGGGGCTTGCGCAGCGGGTCGGTTCGACGAGCTGGGGTGTTCGTCGTGTCCGGTGCCGCAGAGACAATGTCGAGAGATTTCGCCACTTCTGTCACAGAGGTAGATCGAGACGGATCTACCTGTCATGTGTGGTGCGAGGGCGGGTACGGACGAGGTGCGGAGGAACATGTGAACGTGGCACGACAGGCAGGCGACACACCGGATGTCGCGGCCTCCCTGTTTCTGTTACCGAATCCGTTTAATGTGATCGCATGGCTGGAAGCAAACCTGGGAGAGAGTCGAAGGGCCCTCGCATACCCGCAATGGTGCGCACGCCCGACACGCAGTATGCGCATTACAAAAACGAGGCCGACGCCCTTGGCCTCGACCTCAGCGACTACTACGTCTATGTCATGGCGCTGCACCATGATCTACCCATGCCGCATTACATCCAAGATCGAATCGATCCCGCACAGTACAAGCTGGGCGCGTGATGACCTACCCCTAGACAGTGAAAAACCCCCCTCGTGCTTGGCGGCGAGAAGGGGGGTCTTCCGGATTCACAAGTGAGCGAATCGCTCCGCTCCAACCACCCACCGGGAACAACCACGAACACGACAGGAGGTGTATTGACATCATAGCTCAGTACCCCTGCCTCGCCGTGATTTGCGCTCCGAACCCAGCGCGCGTCGTACATCTACGTGTCGGCGGTGAGTCGTGACGTCACCGACTCCCAACCGCGGCCACATGTGGTCGATGGACAACATCCGTCCACGCCTCGAGCAGCTCGGCGGCTTCAAAGCCACATCGAGTACCCAGTTTCAGGCGAGATGCCCCGTTCACGACGACCGTCACGCTTCGCTGTCTGTCACCTGGACTCCGGGCCACCACGGTTCTGGAATGGTGCTGCTGCGGTGCCATGGCTGCTCAGCGACGGCCGCAGAAATCGCCGAGCGTCTCGATATCGGTGTGTCCGATCTGTTCGACGAACCCTTGCCGAGTCGGGATCCGAGCGCACCGCGTGTCGGTAGATCCCCGCAGCAACGGGCAGCGGGCAAACGACGTGGGCGTCTGGGGCGTCTGCCTGCTCGGATTGCCGGTCCGATGCCGGAGCCCGAGGTCGAGCACTCTTGGTCGGAAGTTGCGCGCTATCCCTACACCGATGCCGACAGCGTATTGGTGCAGGAGGTCATCCGCGAGGAGTGCACCTCGTGCGGCGTCAAACACAAACGATTCCGGCAGTTGTTCGTCGGTCCGAATCGCACGTACGTCAAACGTAAGCCTGCGGTGTTCACTCCGGTCCTGTTCGCGATGCCGCAGCTGCAAGCGGCGCTGTCGGCCGGCCAGCCGGTGTGGCTGCTCGAGGGCGAAAAGGATGTCGAGACCGCGATGCGTCTCGGTCTGTGCGCGACCACGAATGCCCAGGGTGGCCTGAACTTTCCGCCACAGCTCGCCGAGGTGTTCGCCGGTGCCGCAGTGCGCGTTGTGCTCGATCGTGACGCCGCAGGATACGAGCGCGGCATCGAACTGGCGTCGCTGCTCGGCGCAGTTGATGCCGAGGTACAACTGCTGCTACCCGGCACAACAGATGACAAATCAGACTTCACAGATCACGTCGAGGCCCAGCTGTGGGATCCGGACGATATGTGGAACGGGTTGATTCCCGTCCATGTCGGTGAGGTTGCGGCACATGCTGCGCTGGCCAAGCTGCGCGGCAAGGCCGCCGAGGTCGAAAAGGCGGCTCAGGAAGCGGCTGCGCGTGCCGAGCGCGGGCGAGTATCAGGTCACCAGGATGAGTGCGCAGACGAGATCCGCCTCGCTGGGCGCTGGGCCGTCGAGGCGGAGCGCCTGTTCGAGCCGTTGAGCGAAGCCGTCGATGCGGTGCGTAGTTTCGCTGCCGCTGAGGGCACGAAGTGGTCGCAAGAAGCGGTCGATGCCGCTACCGCTGTGTGGCGTACTGCCCGCACGGCTGCCCGTGCCGCACACGATATTTCGCGCACTCCGATTCCACCGCTGCTGCACGACGAGGACGAGCACGACGCGGTGCCGCCGGCGACCGGATCCAGCCACATCGACGCCGGTGAATCGACACATCCGCTCCCTGACGGACCCCGACTGCACCTGGTCGGGGCGGCCACCCGCGGCGCTCAGATATCTGCACCGACGTATCGGGTCGTAGAGGGAAGCCTCGTCGAAATCGTCACCAACCGAGATGGCGAGCAGACCGCCAAAATGGTGCTCAGCATCGATGCTCGGATCGTGGAGATGGAATACCTCGAATCGCAGGACGACGGCCTCGACGTCGACGCACCGACCCTGCTCGGACGCGAAGATATCGTCGGGCAGCGGGAAGCCAATCCGCCGTCGCCCGAACAGCTTTCCGCTGTCGTCATCGGGTACACCCATCCCGATACGGGCGAGTTCATGCGTATGCGGGTGGACGCACAGGACTATCGGGACTGCACCTGGGCGGATTCTCTTCCCGGGCCGCCGACGTACGACTCCAAACCCTCTGGAATCGCCAAACTTCGCGACGCCCTGAAAGTGGCGGGTGGAGTGACGATTGCCCGGACGGTTCGATTCCGTTCCACCGGTTGGCGTAAGGACCGAAACGACGAGTGGTTCTACGTGCACGCGGGTGGCGCTATCAGTGCTGCCGGTGCCCGTGTTGCGCCGGTTCTGCTCAGTGGACCGCTCTCGCGTTACGACCTGCCGTGCCCGATCGCCGATGCACCTCGATTGCGTGATGCCTTCATGGTCGATTCGGGATCGATGCTGACGCGTCTGCCGGTGCGAATCGCTGCTCCGTTGCTCGGGCACGTCTTTCGCGCGGCCTTGGGACCCAACCCCTGGGTTCTTTCGCTCATTGGTTCGCCCGGTTCGTACAAGACCTCGATCGCGTCGATCGCGATGCATCACTTCGGTGAGCTGTGGGATCGTCGGCGGCCGGCATCGTCGATGTCAGGTAACGGTGACACTCTCAATGCGCTTCGCATCAAACTGAATTCGTCGAAAGATGCGCTGTACTGGGCCGATGATGTCGCTCCCACACGAGACTGGGGGGCTGCACAGAAAGCGCTCGAAGAGTTCGCGCGCATGGTCCACAACGGCGAACAACGGAGCCGTTCCAGTCGCGACGGGTTGAGCATCCTCGACGGCACCGCCCCCCGATCGTCCGCGATGGTGACCTCCGAGGTCATGCCTCGACCAGGGTCCGGCGCTCAGCGCATGTTGGTGGTGCCGTTGCAGTCCGACGAGATCGAACTCGACGAGCTGATTCGACTCGACAGTGAGCAGTCTCGACATGGACGCGCCCTGCTGATGGCCTCGTTCCTGCAGTGGTTGTGCCCCCGCCTCGAGGAACTGCGGGAAAAGGTCTTCAACGAGGGCGCGCACTACGCCGAGGGCTTACGTGAGCAGGGTGAGACCGTGCGCCAGGCCGAAGCGGTCGGTGCAGTGTGGGCAGGGTGGCAGGCGTTCACCGCTTTTCTGCTCGATGTCGGCGCGCTCGATGCCGATGAGGTCGAGCAAGTTCTCGACGTCGTCGACGGCGGATTGCACGACGCGGTCGTCGCTGCGGCCGATCCCGATCTGCCTTCACGTACCGGGGCGCGGGTGCGCGAGCTCCTTGCGCACGCACTGCGTACCGGGTTGGCCTACGTCGACGACGTTCGTACCGGTGAAGCACCCGACCGCCCGCTCGCCGGCCGGTTGGGGTGGCGACGGACGTTGGTCTCGGACTATCAGGACGTCAAGAAGTACCGCGAAGACGCACGCGGGATCCGGTTGGGGTACGTGCTCACCGACCCCGGACCACGCGACGGTGAAGCGCAGCTGTTGATCGAATCGACTGCCCTCGAACAGGTTCTGAAAGCCGCGGCATCGACGATGTCCGATGCTCCACAGATCGATCGAGGCACGGCGCTGCGGGCCCTCTACGACGAGGGAGTTCTGATCGCCGAGGAACGCGCAGGCAAGACACCCCGTTACACCGTCCAACGCACCATCCATTGTGAGGAACGGCGGCAGCGGATGACCGCTCTCCGTCTGTGGGCGATCCTCGGCGACGGCCCCGACGACGGTCAGATCGGCATCTTCGACGCTGATGGCGGACCCGACGATGCACCGGACGGTACGACACCGAGCGACGTTCCGGGTTCGACCTCCGCAGTGGCCGACCTCGCGACGTTGTTCTCGGTATCGAACAGCGACACCTCATCGACGACGGGCAGCTCTCGTGCCAACGACGCGGAAGCTACGTCTGACAACTCCGAACAGGAGGACATTCCAGTGGGAAGCTACCCCGATGCCGAGGGCCATATCGCTGTGGCAGAACATATTTCGCCGAGCGTCCCGTGCGTGAAGTGCGGAGTGGGCTCGGGCCTTCGCTTCGATGGCCACGTTCTGCACGCGCAGTGCTGGTTCGGAAGCACAGCTGCCTCCCGCGCTGCACTGGTTGCCGATACCGCAGCCGCAGCGAAGCCGCCTGCACCCGCCTCCACTGGCCCGCGGCCGTCGAACGAACCTGCTCGTCGAGCTGCTTCCGAGGCCGCCGAGTCGAGTGCTCCTACGGTTGCGCAACCCAGTGCGCCGCTCGAGACCACGCAGCCTCGGCGTTCAGCTCCCGCGAAGACCGCGGCCAACCCGTTCGCTGCCCCTGCCGCCGTCCTGGACGTCGATGGCATTTGGATGCCCGACGGAAGTCGAATCAATTTGCCACAGAACATCTCTCACGTCGGTCATGTCGCCGCGCTGGTGCAGGAGCTGCGTCTGGGCACTCAGACTTCGTCGTGGCAGAGCGAACCGGGACAGATCTGGGTGACCGCGGCGATGACCGAGAAGTTCGGGGTGGATCTGAGCACGCTGAGCGACGATCCGTCGCAGCGACGCAAAGACGTCGGCGAGGCCACTGCCGGCACAGCGTTCGTCACAGATGCAATCGCCGACGGTTGGACCCTGGGCAAGCCCGGTGACCGGCTCGGTGCGTGGACCCGTGTGTGGCGCACCCAGGGCGAGCACCGCGGTGTGTGGGTCGTCCTGGCTGCCGGCATGAACGCCGATCCACGCGATATCCCTATTCTCGGAGACCGACCGTCCCCGAGCAAACTCGCGCGTCGATTGTCGCTGTTCGCCAGCGCGTTGAAGATGCCGTGGGTGATCACCCCGCAGTCCACAGGTTTCGACCTGATGATCTCGACTCGATTCAAGGACCGCGAGCGGATGTTCGGGGCACAGACTCCCGTCGGCCCGGCCACCATCAGCTCCCTCGAGGACGATTACGCATGGTCCCGCAAACCGACCAGCGACGAGACATCGATGATCTACGTCCACGCGTACGACCGAGGAGGCTCGCATGCTGCGGGAATCGCCGGTTTGGAGATGCCGATCGGATCGGCCACTCATCATCCAGACGGGCGAGCGTTCGACAAGAAGCTGCCGGGCTATTGGCGGGTAGAGGTTCCCGAGGCAGGGGACTGGCGCATCCCACATCCATTGATGCCTCTCGGCGGCCGGCCGGGCCTGCTGTGGGTGACCACACCGAGTCTGCAGGTCGCCGGAGAACTCGGCTACGAGCTCGAACCTGTCGAGGCCTACGTGTGGAACGAACATGGCCGAGTACTCGATCCGTGGTACGAGCGAATCCGGGACGCACGAACAGCTTTGGACGTCGACGACGTCGACGCTCAGTTGGCCAGAGATCTGCTCAAGGGCGTCTACACGCGCACGATCGGCCAGATGGGGTCCTCGGTTCATATGACCGGACGAGCAGGTTTCTCGCCTGAGCGACGCCATCACATCATCGCCAAAGCGCGGGCGAACATCACTCGTCGCATCGTCAAGATCGGCACCGTCTCCGACCGGTGGCCGGTGGCCATCACGAACGACACGGTTCTCTACACCAGCAACGATCCGGATCCGATCGCGTCCTGGCCTGGGGAGGACAAGCAGCTCGGTCGAGGGTTCGGCCAATACAAGTGGGAGGGCTCCGCTCGACTCGGCGATCATCTCGAGTTCCTCGTCGGTGGCCGCTACAAGGGCAAGGAAGCGCTGACGATGAACTGGGATGCCACGACAGGCAAGGGGGAATAGCCAATGGCCGGGCGCAAGCATGCTGGCTTCAAAGAGAACCTGGAAGCAGACGAACGCCGACGCAGCTCACTGTTCCAGGGCTTGACGGGCAGGCGTGGTGCCGATGTCTCCGGCAAGGCCGGCACCACCCCTGACATGCGTGGGATGCTCCTCGCCGCGTACGGCCCGGGCACTCGGGGCGGGGTGAACACTGCCGCAGCTGCGCGCGATCTCGGAGTCTCACGTCGTACGGTGGAACGCTGGGTTGCCGCCGAGGGACGCCAGCGAATCTCGAAGCCGAAGGCCGAGACTCTGAGCAAGCTCACCACCAAGTCGCGGCAGGCAGCGACGACGCAACAGGGCCGGCGCGCCGCCATCAAAGCTGTCCGAGAGAGCAAACAGGGCAAGTCGATCGCCAAATACGGTGCGCGCGTACAGATCAAGGGCCGACAAGGCGTCGCCGGTGGGGGAGGGTTCTACATTCGCAATCGTTCCATCCAGATCCCCCCGGATCAGAGTGGTATGTCGCCATCCGATGTCGAGTCGATGTGGTCGGCGTACGAACGCGGCGGCGACAAAGCGCTCTCGAAGTGGCTCAGCGGCTACGCCAGCGATCGGTACGTCGACGGATGGACCTTCGAGAGCATCGACAACATCTCCATCGACCCGGTCTGACCATAAGAGTCTGCGAGTTCAGGTGTTCGGAGTGTCCGGTGCAACCGCTACGGTATCGGTGGAATCGCGCACGGCAGCGCTCTGCAGGAGGGATCAGAAAGACATGTTCGAGACCAAGTCTCAGCAGTGGAAGACCCGCGTCGTTTCTGCGTTGGCGGGTCTGATCCTCGTCAGCATGGCTGTGCAGGCCAAAATGGGATACGGCGTCTTTCTCGGACCACTCCATTAGAGCGACATGAACCCGAAGCGGCCGCGGTGGACCAAACGACAGCTCGAGGTCGCATTCACCGCGTGCTACGGCCCCTTGGTCAACGGTGGTGTCGATATCGACTATGTCGCAGCGGCATTCGGGGTGACTCGCCGTACCGTTCAGCGTTGGCTGCAGGGCTCACCTCGCGCTCGAGCGGCCATTCCCGTCCGCCGGTTGCAGCAACTTCAATTTCCCCTTCCTGAAATCCGACGTGTCGAACAGCAGACCCTCGACAATGCACGAACTGTCTTGACCGGGCTCGATCTTCCCCGTGGCCGCGGTGTCCGCAAGGAATGGCGAGAGCGACGATGGCTGGACCCCCATGTCGTGGCGATCCTCCGTCCCCACGGCTCTCCGGACCTGCGGCAGGTAGCGATCGCCAGAGGCGCACCACGCCCCGTCGCGGCACTACATAAGCGGGGCCCGCTCGATGACTTCGTCACCGTTCCCACCCGTTTCCACGCCGACGCCCTCGTCGGTGAACTGCTCGACCGCGTCGGCCCATGGCGGCTCTATCCGGACGACCGTGTCGTCGAGCTCGGCCGAACCCGCGTGTGGGCCGCATGGGCACCACCGATCGACCTACCCGCTATTGCCCGCGGTGCGGGCCTACTCGACAACTGATCAGCCTCGACCGCCGTACCCACGCTCAGTACTCGTATCCGCACCCATGACTGTCCAGTGTCGCCGCGACGAGAGAATGTCAAAGAAAGAGTGAATCGCGATGAATCGCAACAACAACTGGAACTCAAGCCTGTATATCGCTGCTGTTCCGCTCGGGCTTGCTGCCGCCTACCTAGTCGTGTGTTGGCCTTTCGAGGCATTAGTCTCGGTTCAGAGGCATCTCGGTACCGGATCCGAGGTAGTCACCGAGTCGACCCCGCCGACGATGCCCGGCGCTCAAATTGGCTTCCTAATTCTCTTCTTCGCCGCAGTTGCCGGTCTCGCTCTCGTCGCGGCGGTGCGCCGGTTCATCGAACCGAACGAGACCGAACCGAACAGCTTCCCTGGGACGTGGCGAGCGCGGACGCTGATGAGTGCAGGAT
>NZ_NOZF01000070.1:0-15259 GCF_002258565.1 Rhodococcus sp. 05-2254-6 | reverse complement strand
TGTTTCTCGCGCCGTCGAGCGCCAACGTCCGCGCCGACTCCGGGAACGTCTTGTCGTAGTCGATCAACATGCCCATCCGCCCCACCGGGGTGTCGAAAGCCTCGAAGTGGTCACCGGCCGCATAGGCGAGCGACTCCCCGAGCGGCTGGTGCACCTTGCGGTGACTACCCAGGATGCCGTCTCCGGTCAGACAGGCGGCAGCGTTGTACCGCAGTCCTTTCGACAGCTCGGTGTACCCGATGCAGATCGTCATGCTACCGGCCGCCGCGATGATCGCCGCCAGTTCCGGACCGTCGGGATCGAGGGTGGGCGGCAGTTCCGCGGGATCCGGATTGCTCAGACTGTTGATGTAGCCCCCGAGGGACGCGTCGGGCAGCACCAGGAGATCGATGCCTTCTCGGGCCGCACTGGAGATGATCGTGGTGATCTTCAGTACGGCTCGGTCGACATCTCTCCCGAAATGCGCTGCCAGCGCGCCGATCTTGATGGGGGCCACGAGAAGCTCAGACCATTTGACTCTGGAGTTGTGCGGCACTGATCTCGAGACCGATCTGGTCCGCCAGGAACGCGGCATCTCGGGCCACCGAGGCGAAGCGTCCCGAACCCCAGGTGTGCTGCCACGGCAGACCCAGGAAGTACAGGCCGGACACCGAGGTGACGCCGCGGTTGTGCGTCGGGTGGCCCTCGCCGTCGAACGCGCCGACCTTCAGCCAGCGATAGTCGGTACGGAAGCCGACGGACCAGACGACGGCCTTGATATCGGCGGCGGCGAGGTCGAGTTCGGTGGTCTCGGTCTCCGGACGCCACACCGGAACGTAACGCTCCTCGGTCGGCGCGCTGATTCCCTCGCGCTCGATGTAGGCGTCGATGTTGTCCTTGATGCTCTCGGCCACGCGGTCCGCAGCGTCGAGGGAGGCCTCGAGGGTGGGCGCGAACTGCAGAACGCCGTCCTCGACTCCCAGTAGGCGGCCGTAGAGTTTCATGCCCTCGGTGGCGAATGCGCGCAGGTCGATGTCTCGACCACCGTCACGTCCGGTGACGTAGTGGTTCGTGTTCTCGCGTTTGCCGACGCCGCCGGGTTGATCTTCGATGGAGACATCGTAAACCCCCATGTCGTGCAACCAGGCGACACAGTCGCGGCCGCGATAGAAGCGCGCGACGCGGGGAGCGGTGCCCGCCACCAGATGGACGCGGCGGCCGTCGAGGTGCAGGTCCTCGGCAATCTGGGCACCGGACTGGCCGGTGCCGACGACCAGCACGTCGCCGTCCGGGAACTGTTGTGAACCGCGGTATTCGGAGGAGTGGATCTGGACGATGTCACGGGGAAGCTTCTCGGCGAACCTCGGGATGGTGGGGATGTGGTACCCACCGACGGCGACGACGATCTGATCGGCATGCATGGGGCCGGCGGAAGTCTGGAGGTCGAAGCCACCCGCCACCGACTGGAGTGCCTGATCGACCGAAACGTGCTCTCGGACCGGTGCATCGAAGCTTTCCGCGTAGCGGCGTACGAAGGCGTACACCTCGTCACGCTGCATGAATCCGTCGGGATCGTCACCGTCGTAGGAGTACCCGGGGAGCGCGCACTGCCAGTTCGGAGTCACGAGGGTGAAGTTGTCCCAGCGGGAGTCCTTCCACTCGTGCGCGATCGTCTCGCGCTCCAACACCACATGTTCGATGCCACGCTGCGTCAGATGCCAGCTGATGGACAGGCCGGCCTGCCCGCCGCCGATGACGATCACGGGGTAGTTTTCTATTGCACTGTGATTCTCCGTCATAGCAATTCAGCTCCCGACATGCTCAGTACGCGAACGGCACCGGCCTCGTACGCGGCACTGACACCGTGAATCTCCTCCATCTGCTGCGCGGCCGAGGTGCACCGCATTCCGAACTTGGCGAGCACTCGATCGCTGGCGATCGTCAACGCCTCCGACGTCCGTTTCACGAACTCTGCCACCGGGTAGTCCTCGCCGGGCGTCAGGTAGTCGTGCATCACCAGAGACGGCGAATAGCAGGACTGTTCGCGTCCGTCGGGCCATCGAACGAGGAACGACATCTCAGGCATGGATCGGCTCCTTCGTGATGGTCCGGTACACGGACGGTCGGCGATCACGAAGGTTGTACATGCCGCCGCCACGTGCTGCGCCGATGAGGGCAGCGACGTCGACGGTGGCCGTGGCCAAGCCCGGTTCGACGCCCGTACCGGCGAGAATCTCCCCGCCGGGCCCGACGATCTTTGCGCTGCAGACGAATCGGAGAGATCCGAAGGTACCTGCCTGATTGGCCGCGACCCAGATGATCTGATTCTCGAGAGCGCGGGCTCTGTCGTAGATGTCGAACCGCTGCTTCCAGCGGTCCTCTTCCATGTTTTCGACAGTGGCGGTGCGGGCCGTCGGCCAGGCCGAGATGGACGCAACGATCTCGGCACCGTCGAGGGCGAGTTCCCGTGCTGCCTCTGGGAATCCCTTGTCGTAGCAGATCTGCATCCCCATGCGGCCGATCGGAGTGTCGAAGGCGGAGTAGCTGTCTCCCGCGTCGTAGCAGAGATTTTCACCCAGCGGCTGGTGCACCTTGCGGTACGAGCCGAGGATTCCGCTGCCGTCGACCGTCACTGCGGCGTTGTAGCGGGTGTCGCCGTCCTTCTCGCAGAAGCCGAAAGTGACGACGGTGTCACCCGCCATGTCGATGACTCGCCTGATCTCGGGCCCGTCGAGTTCGAGAGCGGGCGGCAGCGCCTTCAACCGCCGCTGTCGCGATTCCTCGGTCTCGTCACCGCCGCCGAGACTGGGCAGGTAGCCGCCCAGGCACGCCTCGGGTAGGACGAGCAGTTGACTGCCGCGATTGCGCGCTTCCTCGAGCAACGCGGCGATGGTGGCGTAGCCCTGTTCCATGTCGCGCCCGAATTCGGCGGCGGCAACGGAAATGGTGACGGGCTTCGGGTGGGTAGTCATGCTTCTCCCAATCCGGTCACGGTGGACGTGACCGCGCGAGTGGTGATTCCGTCGGGCCATCGCAGTGCGACGCCCGGAATGTCGGTGAGCTCTCCGCAGACTGCGGACAGCGCAGGTCCGGACGGTGCAGTGGGTGCACCGGGACGGTCCGCGGTGATCATCGCGAACCCTGGAAAACACGTGATCCATTCGCCCATCGACGCTGCGTCGGGTTTCGGTATCGAGGCGACGTCGAGTACGGCGCCGGTTCCGCTCGCCTCGGCCAGCATTCCGGTGGTGCCGGCCAGGCCTGCCATCGAGACGTCCTTGGCGGCCTTGGGTGCGGTACGGGACACGAATGTCGCCATTGCCATCAGTTCGTCCGAGTTCCGGCGGGACGACGAATCCCATTGCTGACCATGGTATCCGCGTCGCCACTCGCCTTCGATGTCTGCGGTGAGCGTCAACCGATCGCCGACGCTTCCGCCCCCCGCCCGTACCGGTCGCGAGGTCCGGCCGAGTGCGGTGACCGACAGCGACGACGGCACCCCGGCCTGGGTGTGGCCTCCGAGCACCGGAACCTGCCACGCTGCAGAGGCGTTGGCGAGACCCCGGATGATGCGGGTCAGCCGACTCTGGGTAGGTGCTCCGACCGAATCGAGCATGCCGACGGCTCCTGCTCCCATCGCCGAGAGGTCGTTCAGATTGACCAGCGCGGCACACCAGCCGGCCCACTCGGGGTCACGATCGACCATCGACGGGATGATGGCATCGCACGCTGCGATCATGTCGCTGCCCGGTACCGGCACGCCGTCGTCGCCGCGAAAGCCTTTGGCACCGAGCCCGAGTGGCTGCGCACGAAGGGGAGCGAGTACCCCGGCGAGCATCGCCTTGGTCGAGGAGACGAGCCGTTCGATCCGGTCGATCGGCCAGTACATCGCCACGTGCGGCGTGTTGGCCACCTCGACGTCGCCGCGGCGAATCCACCCGAGGCGATTGAACAGTTGCTCGTTGCTCTTCTGTACGGTCGCGTCGAAGCGAAGAACACCTCTGCTCTCGGCGTGAGCGCAGGCAGCCCGAACGAGGGCAGGCCCGACGCCGGAGGTGCGCGCCGAAGCAGCGACCACGAGCCGGCTTCCTGCCCACCACCCCAGATCCGTTGCGGTGCAGGGTGCCAGCCGTACTCCGCCGAGAACGGTGCCGTCCCGGTCGGTGGCGACCAGAACGACTGCTCGCGGATCGTCGTCCACGTCGTCGTGATCGGTGCCGGCGAACAAGCCCTGTTCGGCAACGAATGTCGCTCTCCGGAGTGCACGATAGGCGTCGAGCTCCGCTGTACTTCCGCACGGCTGGACTATGAACCCGGGCTCGACGACAGTGGTTGCAGTACCTGACAATCCGGCGAGGTCGCCCAGTTCCACGACACCGAACATGTCAGCCTCCCGCGTTCTGCAGAACGCTGCACGCACCGCATGCCGCGCAGCCTGCCTTCTGTTCGGTTCCGAGCATCGCCGCGGCCTGAAGCTCCTTGGCGACGCGTCGGGTGACGTTTTCGAGAACGTCTCGGCTCGGTGCCGTCGCGCGGTCGATGTCCACTGCCAACGTTCCGGCCAGCGGCCGGAACGGAACCACGAAGGGGTAGACCCCCATCTCGATCAGTTCTGCTGCCCCGGCGACCAATTCGTCGGGATCCTCACCGAGTCCCACCAGGATGTACGTCGAGACCTGGTTTCGTCCGAAGACACGAACCGCTTCTTTCCACGCCGCGCGGTACTCGTCCATCGAGACCGAGGCCTTGCCCGGCATCCACCGGCGTCGAACGTCGTCGTCCAGGGATTCGACGTGGATGCCGATGGATTCGGCTCCGGCGTCGTACAGATCTTGGATCGTCTGCAGATCGCCGGGAGGTTCGCACTGCACCTGGATCGGCAGCTGTGGAACCACCGCCTTGATGGCGCGCACGCATCGGGCCAAGTGGCGAGCACCGCGGTCCTTCGCGGCCGAGGTTCCCGTCGTCATGACCATCTGTGTGACGCCGTCGAGTCGCACCGCCGCCTCGGCCACCTCGGCCAACTGCGCCGGGGTCTTGACCGCGATGGTGTCGCCGGCCTCGAGCGAGGCCTCGATGGAGCAGAAGCGGCACCGCTGGTCGGCGTCGTAACGGATGCACGTCTGCACCACGGTCGTAGCGAGGACGCTGGAGCCGTGGAGCTTGGCGATCTTCTCGTAGGCGACGCCGTCGGCGGTGGCGAGGTCGTAGAACTTCGGGCGATCGACGGCCTGAACATCGAGTCCGATGTCGTTGCCGTCGAACAACACTCGACCCTCTTCGAGAACGTACGGGCTGAGCGGATTGCGGGGGATGGCTGCGCCGAGACCATCGATGCGGACATGTCCATCGTCACTCGGGCCTGCACCGGCAGTTCTGGACACCGGCGTTGCTCCTCGAATTCCGAGCAACGCCAGATCCACGCGTGTAGAGATGGACATGGGTGCCCCTAGACCATGTAGGTCGAATTGATGATGGCACCCTTGCGCGCGTAGTGGATCAACGCGTCCTGCACGTCCAGGGGGTGGGCCGGGATGACGCCCTCGATGAGGTCTTCTTCGCGGCCACCGTGCAGTGCGAGCCCGAAGCGGCAGCAGAACACGGTGCCACCCTCGGCGATGAATGTCGCGAGCGAATCGTTGATGTTCTGCTCGCCCGGGAAGCCGGAGTCACCGGTCGTCGGAAAGCCCCGAGTGGCAAGGCAATTGATAGCGCCGGGGCCGTAGAAGTACATGGCCGACTCGAAGCCCTTGCGCAGAGCGCGCGTCGCCTGGAGCACAGCGACGAAGGAGACCGACGACTCGTGCGCGATGCCGTGCACCAGCGTGAAGTAGCTCTCGCCGTTCTCGGCCTTGTAGTCGGGGAAGATCTTGGTGGAGCCGTAGATGTTGCTGCCCTTGGGGAGTGAAGGGTGCGGGATCTCTTCGAGCGACTTCTTGATGTTCTCGGCGATGGCCTGGTCGATGTCTGACACGGGTGTCTCCTGAAGTTCGCAGAGCTGGCTGGATGAGGTGGACGCCTGTGGCCACCGTGGGAAGAAAGGTCATGTCCGGCGAGAGAGCAGATCCTCTGCGGCCATGGAACAAGTACAAGCCCCATCCATTTCCGATTGGTCACACCCGGAACAACGCCGTGTTTCGAGGGCCTCACAGTGTTGACGTGGCGTTACGCGGATAGTGTGGAGGTCGAACCACCCATCCACTCCGAACTTGACGAGGAACTCGATGATCGGCGCCGTCACCGGCTTGTTGTACGCGTTGTCCCTGGTCGTAGGCATCTGGGTGCTCGTGAAGCTCGCCATGAACCGACCGGTCCTGCTGAAGAACAAGTCCGATCGAGCCCTGTTCTGGACCATCGCTGCCACCGAGGCCGTCGTCGCGCTGCAGGCCGTCATCGGATTCGTCATGATGTTCACCTCGGATCGAGACATACACCGACTCACGTTCGGGTCCTACCTCGTCGGACTGCTGTTTCTGCTTCCGCTCGGGACGTGGTGGTCCCTGGGCGACCGCTCCCGCGGCGGCACCGCGGTACTGCTCGTTGCCGTCCTCACCCTCGCGGCCATGGTGCTGCGCCTGAGCCAGATCTGGGCCGGATATGCCTGACAACCTCCAGCAAGCAACGCGCACCGGATTCGGGCGCTTCCTCATCGCCGTGTACGCCGTCTTCGCCGTCGCGGCGACAGCACGCTCGATCGTGCAGCTCACCACTCGATTCGACGACGCCCCGATCGCGTATCTGCTGTCGGCTTTCGCGGCGGTCGTCTACATCGTGGCCACGGTAGGACTGGCCCGAGCAACCGAGGCATCCCGACGCGTGGTGACGGTGTCCTGCATCATCGAACTCGTCGGAGTCATCGGCATCGGCACCCTGAGCTACATCCAGCCCCAGGACTTCCCGGAGCCGACGGTGTGGTCGCACTTCGGATCCGGTTACGTCTTCATTCCGGTGATACTTCCCATCGCGGGACTGTGGTGGTTGCGAAAGACTCGGCAGCGGTAGGGGTCTTCCGCAATTTTTGCTCCACTCGGACGGGTCGCACGCGGGGAATCTCTCGATCGAGGCCTTGAGTGGAGCATCCCATGCAGTCTCCAGCCCCGCACCGAGAACACGGTGCGGGGCTGGAAGAGGTTGTCGTGCAGCTACTTCAGCAGAGACGTGTCAGCTCAACGCCGCCAGGTTCGCAACGGATTTCTTGACATCGGTGTCCAGCGCCCGCGCCACCACCGATCCCACCGGACCGAACAGCACGCCCCCACCGAACTTCGCATCGAGTGTCAGCTCCGAACCACCCTCGGCCTCACGCACATGGACCGTCAGCGAGATCCGCACCCCGCCCTTGCCGCGGCCGGACATCTCGATCAACTTCGGCTCTTCGTACTCCGTGAAGGTCCAGTTGATCGTGTTCTTGAAGCCCTTGACCTTGACCAGCGACTCCACCTCGGTGCCCTTGCCGACCTTCTTCGGCGGCGGGCTGCACCACCCACCGTGAATGGTCATCCACTCGTCGAACCGATCGAGCGCGGAAGCTTTGTCCCACGCGCCCTGCGGATTTTCGGGCATCTGTACCGAGACACTGATCGTCGCCATGTATTCGAGCCTGTCACAACTCCCCCGCATCTTCAGACGGCGACCGTTAACCTATGACGATGGCCACGCTCGAGATCGAGGGTCGGAAGGTCTCCGTCACCAACCTCGACAAAGTGCTGTTCCCCGAAACCGGCACCACCAAGGGCAACATCATCGAGTACTACGTTGCCATCGCACCCGCCATGCTCCCGCACCTCGTCGGCCGCGCCGTGACCCGTAAGCGCTGGCCCAACGGCGTCGACCAGTCGTCGTTCTTCGAGAAGAACCTCGCTGCGTCTGCCCCCGACTGGCTCGATCGGCGTTCGATGCAGCATTCCGACCGCGTCGTCACCTACCCGCTGTTCTCCACCGCAGCCGATCTCGCATGGCTCGGTCAGCAGGCAGCCATCGAAGCGCATGTGCCACAGTGGCGATTCGACGGCAACGATCCCGGCCCCGCCACCCGCATGGTCTTCGACCTCGATCCCGGTGACGACGTGGATCTTGCCCGGTGCGCCGAAGTAGCCTGCGAGATACGGGATCTGATCGGCGATATCGGGATGACCGCGTATCCGGTCACCAGCGGCAGCAAGGGAATTCACCTGTACGTGCCGCTGGAGAAGCCACTGTCGACCTCCGGCGCCTCCACCGTCGCCAAACGTGTGGCCACCCTGCTGGAAGAGCGTTCACCGGACCGGGTCACGGCAACGATGGCGAAGGCGAAGCGAACCGGTCGAGTGTTCGTCGACTGGAGCCAGAACAACGGCAAGAAGACGACGGTCGCCCCGTACTCGCTCCGCGGGCGAACCCTACCCACCGTCGCAGCACCACGCACGTGGGACGAGCTGGAAGCGACGGGCCTGCAACAGCTTCGGTTCGAGGAGGTACTGGAACGATTCCATGACCTGGGCGATCCACTGGCAGAACTGGACCCCACCATGGACTCGGCACCCGAAAGAAGCGCTGCCACAGACAAACTCGTCAAGTACCGCAGCATGCGCAGCGCCGACAAGACTCCCGAGCCGATACCGACCACCACCGAGCCGCAGGGCAACAACGACACCTTCGTCATTCAAGAACATCATGCCCGACGGCTGCACTACGACTTCCGACTCGAACACGACGGCGTCCTGGTGTCGTGGGCCGTCCCGAAGAACATCCCGGTCGACCCGAAGCAGAATCGACTGGCGGTACACACCGAGGACCACCCGCTCGAATACGCGACATTCTCCGGACGAATACCCAAGGG
Organism: Rhodococcus sp. 05-2254-6; assembly: GCF_002258565.1. Lineage (NCBI taxonomy): Bacteria > Bacillati > Actinomycetota > Actinomycetes > Mycobacteriales > Nocardiaceae > Rhodococcus > Rhodococcus sp. 05-2254-6. The sequence goes on along the minus strand of NZ_NOZF01000070.1, from coordinate 6,462 downwards.
CGAGTACGGCGGCGGCGACGTCACGATCTGGGACAGCGGAACCTACGAACTCGAGAAGTGGCGAGACGACGAAGTCATCGTCGTCCTGCACGGACAGAAGGCGCGCGGGCGGTTCGCACTGATCCGCACCGAGGGCAGCCAGTGGTTGATGCACCTGATGAAAGACGCACCCGACAAGCCCGAGCCCAAGAACATCTCACCGATGCTCGCCACCGCAGGCGACATCCGCGATCTTCCGAACGACGAGTGGTCGTTCGAAGGCAAGTGGGACGGGTTCCGCATCGTCGCCGAACTGACGCACGGTTCGATGACGCTACGCACGCGAAGCGGCAACGACTACACCGAGAAATTCGGCGCACTCCAATCGTTCGCAGACGACCTTGCCGAGCACGACGCCGTCGTCGACGGGGAAGTCGTCGTGTTCGACGACAGCGGTGTCAGCAGCTTCGAGAAACTGCAGAACGCGACCCGTGACGAGATCCGGTTCATCGCGTTCGATCTGCTTCACCTCGACGGCACGTCACTGCTGCGCAAGAAGTACTCGGATCGACGACGGTTGCTCGAACTTCTCACCACCGGACTCGACTCCGTGCTGGTGCCACCGCGACTGACGGGGACCGCTGCGGATGCCATCGCCGAAAGCAGAGAGCGGGGCTGGGAAGGTGTCGTCGCCAAACGCACCGACTCCGTCTACCAACCCGGCAAGCGCGCCCACACCTGGATCAAGTTCAAGAACTGGCGAACACAGGAGATCGTCATCGGTGGGTGGCGTCGGGGACAGGGACGCCGTTCCGGCGGGTTCGGCTCGTTGCTGATGGGCATCCCCGACGGGGAGCGACTGCGCTACGTGGGACGCGTCGGAACCGGGTTCGACGACCGTGCGCTCGATACGCTCGCTGCCCTCCTCGACCCACTCGAGGCGTCGGACAGTCCCTTCTCCTCGGTGCTGCCCGCGGCCGATCGGAACGGAGCGGTGTGGGTCGAGCCTGTACTCGTCGGCGAGGTCCGGTTCTACGAGGCCACCGAATCCGGCCATCTGCGGCATCCGAGCTGGCGCGGTCTGCGCCCGGACAAGGAACCGAAGGCAGTGCGTCAGGAATGACGAGAATGCCCCCGGTCGAATACTTGATTTCTACCGAAGAAACGAGCATAGGTAACGTTCGGTTGCCATAAAATGAGCGGATGCGTACCGTTGCGCACATCGTTTCCGGGGGAGCGTAACAAGTCACGAGTCGTCAGCTATAACGGTTTGCGGGCCGGCTCTATGGGGGCTTGCCAGATCACTGCAGCGCTCGTCGCTTCGGTTCAGGCACGGAGGGGTTTACCACATGCGGGTTCTCAAGTTGGCAGGCGCTGTCAGCATGACGGCAGTTGCAGTCCTGTGTTCGTCACTCGTCGGCGCAGGTCAGGCAGTTGCAGCGCCGTTGTATCCGACGCCTATCGCCGATGGCTTCTACTCTCCGCCTGTGGATCTCGATGCGCTCGCACCGGGCGACGTGATCTCGAGCCGCCCGATGCCCCCGCCCCCAGGATTCTTCGGCGTCGACGTGTGGCAGCTGAATTTCCGCTCCACAAATTCGGCCGGCGATCCCATCGCCGCAAGAAATACCGTGTTGGTTCCGCAAAACAAAGCACCCAACGGGCCGGTGCTTTCCTACCAACACATCATCAATGCTCTCGGTCTCGAATGTGCACCTTCACAAGCGCTGTGGACGAACGACCCCAATCTCCAGATTCGTGAAGCACCCGCACTGAATGCAGTACTGCAGCGCGGCTGGACCGTCGTCATCGCCGATCACCTCGGACCCAACAGCGCCTACGGCGCCGCCAGGCTCGGCGGACAAATCGTGCTGGACAGCATTCGCGCCACTCAGCGCTTCGATCCCATCCAGGTTCAGCAGAGCCCGGTCGCGTTGGCCGGCTACTCCGGTGGTGGAATGGCCACCGCATGGGCAGCTGCGCTTCAGAACGACTACGCACCCGAGCTGAACATCGTCGGCAGCGCGAACGGTGGTGCTCCGATGAACCTCGAGCGCATGGCCCGCGATCTCGGTTTCGCCCCGCACCCCATGTTCGGTCTGGCGTTCGCTGCCGCGCTCGGAATCGAGCGCGAGTACCCCACCCGCATCCCGATCAGCTCTCAACTCAACCCGCTCGGCAAGCAGATCGAGAGCCAGATCCAGAACGGGTGCACCAACGACATCATCGCGGCAGGCGCAGGCAAGAGCGCCATGGAGGTCGCTGGCACGCTGGATCTGATCAGCAGCCCGGAAGCGATCGCCGCCGTCAACGACAACAGCGTCGAGCTGTACCCCGGCGTACCGAAGGCACCGTATTTCGAGTGGCACAGCCCCTCCGATGCGTTGATCCCGGTCAGCGCCATCGACAACACGATTGCCCGGTACTGCCGCGCCGGAGTACTGGTGACCGAGGTGAAGGTGCCCAGCAACGATCACCTGACTGCTGCAGTGCTCGGTCTTCCGCAGGCACTCGAATGGATCGACCAGCGATTCGCAGGTGTACCGGCGACGTCCACCTGCTGATCGGGACGTCCGACCCCGGCACGTGATCGACGCTTCGATGAGTCGGTTAGGCTAACCTCGCTAAGTTCCGTTGCGAGGAGACCCCATGAAGAAGTCTGTCCAGCTCGTCGTCGCCGGTGCCTCGGTTCTGGCGCTGGCCGTCGGCTGCTCGTCCACCGACGAGCCCGAACCCACCGGTAACTCCGGGAGCGCCGACGGATTCCCGGTCACCGTCGATCACCGGTTCGGTGAGACGGTCATCGACACCGAGCCCACCCGCGTCGTGACGATCGGGTTCAACGAGCAGGACTTCGCCCTCGCGCTGGGCGTCAAGCCCGTCGCGACCCGCGGCAACCTCAGCTACGACTACCGGCAGCGCCCATGGGCCCAGGAAGCGTTGGGCGGTACCGAGATTCCCGAGGTCGGCAGCACCGATCTCAACCTCGAGCAGATCGCCGCGCAGGCACCCGACCTGATCCTCGGCCCGTACTCCTTCATCGACCAGGGCCAGTACGACCAGCTCTCCGGGATGGCCCCGACGATCGCCGACATCGGCGGCTACGAGAACGTGCCCGCCGCGACGTGGCAGCAGGAGTTCGCCGTCGTCGGCGAAGCACTCGGCAAGCAGCAGGAAGCACAGGACCAGACGGCTACGCTCGAGCAGAAGTTCGCCGACACCGAGGCCGAGAATCCTCAGTTCACCGGCAAGTCACTGTCTCTCGCGTTCGTCATGGACGACGGCAGCTACCTGCTGCTCGGCAGGGACGACATCCGCGCCCTGTTCTTCACCGACCTCGGCTTCGAGATTCCCGACGCCTCCGAGACCATCAGTCCCGAAAATCTCGACCGACTCGACACCGACGTCCTCGTCATCGCCGGCCAGAGCCGCGAGCAACTGCAGGCCAACCCGATCATCGCCGCACTCGATGTCGTTCAGCAGGATCGAACCGTCTACATCGGCTCGTTCAGCACCGATCTGCCCTCGGCCCTGGGATATTCGAGTCCGCTCTCCCTGGACTACGCCATCGACGGATTCACCCCGATGCTCGCAGCGGCGACCGACGACGACCCGTCCACGGTGGTCCCGGACGCTTAGCCGGTTTGTGCGAACTGCGTCCGATGCAGCTCCTCGTAACGGCCTCCCGCTGCGAGGAGCTCGTCGTGCGTGCCCCGCTCGGCGACTCGCCCGTCCTCGATCACCAGGATCACATCGGCTGCCCTGATGGTCGAGAGCCGGTGCGCGATGACCACCGACGTCTTTCCTTCCAAGGCCTCGGCCAACGCAGCCTGCACGGCGGCCTCGGACGTCGAATCCAGTGAAGCCGTTGCCTCGTCGAGAATGACGACTCGTGGCTGCGCGATCAGCAACCGGGCGATCGTCAGGCGCTGACGCTCACCACCGGAGAGTCGGTACCCTCGCTCGCCGACAACGGTGTCCAGGCCGTCGGGCAGCGATCGCACGAGGTCGGCCAGCCGCGCCCTCGACAGCGCATCCCACAGTTCGACGTCGGTTGCCTCGGGCCGAGGCAACAACAGATTCGACCGGATGCTCTCGTGGAACAGGTGACCGTCCTGGGTCACCATTCCCACTGTGCCGCGGACGGATTCGGCCGTCAGGTCTCGCACGTCGACTCCTCCGAGTCGAACCGCACCGCCGTCGACGTCGTACAGCCGTGCGATCAACTGTGCGATCGTGGACTTGCCCGCACCGGACGTACCGACCAGCGCGACCATCTGGCCGGGTTCGGCTCGGAACGAGACGCCGTGCAGCACTTCCTCTCCCCCTCGCGAATCCAGAGTCGCGACCTCCTCGAGTGAGGCGAGCGAGACCTTGTCCGCCGACGGGTACGCGAACCGAACGTCGTCGAGCTCGACGGCCACCGGCCCCGGCGGCAGAGTCCGTGCGTCCGGCTTGTCTGCGATGAGTGGAACCAGATCGAGAACCTCGAAGACCCGCTCGAAGCTGACCAGTGCGCTCATGATCTCCACCCGAGCACTTGCCAGCGCAGTGAGCGGGGAATACAGGCGAGCCAGCAGAAGAGACAGCGCAACAACCGAACCCGGGTCGAGCGTCCCCCGCAGGGCGTAGAAGCCGCCCAGTCCGTACACCACGGCCAGGGCCAGTGCCGAGACGAGAGTCAGCGCCGTCACGAACACCGTCTGCACCATGGCGCTGCGTACTCCGATGTCTCGGACGCGCTTGGCTCGCACCGCGAACTCGACCGATTCCTGTTCGGGATGACCGAACAGTTTCACCAGCGTTGCTCCCGGTGCCGAGAATCGTTCGGTCATCTGCGTACTCATCGCCGAATTGTGCGCTGCCGCTTCACGTTGCAACCGCGCGAGGCGTCGACCCATCCGGCGAGCGGGAAGCACGAACACCGGAAGCAGAATCAGGGCCAGAAGCGTGATCTGCCAGGAGATCCCGATCATCACCACCAGGGTCAGCGCCAGCGTCACCAGGTTGCTGACGACCCCGGACAGGGTGGTGCTGAATGCGCGTTGCGCTCCGATGACGTCGTTGTTGAGTCGACTCACCAGCGCACCGGTGCGGGTTCGGGTGAAGAACGCGATCGGCATGCGCTGCACGTGATCGAACACCGCGGTCCGCAGATCCAGGATCAAGCTCTCACCGATGTTCGACGAGAGCCACCGATTGATCAGACCGACCACGGCGTCCACCAGAGCGATGGCCGCGATCGCCACGGCGAGCCACACCACCACTCGCAGCTCGCGCCCGTCGACGATGGCGTTGACCACCCGGCCGGCCAACACCGGCGTGGCCACGGCAAGAACGGCCAGGGCCACGCTGAGCACCAGGAACCCACCGAGGGCACGGCGATGCGGCGCAGCGAACGTCAGGATCCTGCGGGCCGTCACCTTAGAGAACGACGACTGAGTGTCCGGCCTGTTCATCGTGCGATACATCTGGTTCCAGGCGGTCATCTCCATGCTCATGTCATCAACCTCATGTCACCAACGTAGAACCTCGACATAGGTCGAGGTCAAGTGCGGATCCCCTTACCGACCTCGACTGCACCGAACTCACGCCGCCACGGTTGCGGCCGTCGGCTCCAGGGCGAGCGCGATGATGTCGGCGACGTCGGTCATCGGGCGAACATCCAACGCCTCCAACACCTCTGCGGGCACATCGTCCAGATCCGGTTCGTTGCGCGCCGGTATGAACACCGTCGTCAGGCCCGCACGCTGCGCAGCCAGCAACTTCTGCTTCACCCCGCCGATCGGCAGCACCCGACCGTTCAGCGTGACCTCACCGGTCATGCCGACATCCGAGCGCACCGGCCGTCCGGTAGCCATCGACACCAGGGCCGTCACCATCGTCACACCCGCCGACGGACCGTCCTTCGGCACCGCGCCCGCCGGAACGTGCACGTGGATGCTGCGGTCGAGAGATTCCTGCGTGACGCCGAATCGTGCTGCGTGCGAGCGCACGTAGGACAGTGCGATCTGCGCGGACTCCTTCATCACGTCGCCGAGTTGACCGGTGAGCTTGAGACCCGGATCGCCTTCGGTCGACGCAGCCTCGATGAACAGCACATCGCCGCCGAGTCCGGTGACCGCCAGACCCGTTGCCACACCCGGCACTTCGGTGCGCTCGTGCGCCTCGGGAGTGAAGCGCGGACGACCGAGGTAGGTCACCAGGTCCGGCTCGTCGATGGACAGGGCGGCAATCACATCCGAGGAGGTGACGGTCACCGACGCCGCGCTGCGCACGATCGCGGCCGAGTACACCCGCGAGCCGGGAGTGCGCCAGCTCGAACGCCTGCTGGCCAAGGCGCTGCGCAAGGTCGCGACGAAGTTGGTGGGCACCACCGAGGTTCTGTCCATCGACGAGCCGGACCTGGTGACCTACCTCGGTCGTCCGCGCTTCACTCCCGAGGCGCACGAGCGCACCGAAGTGCCGGGTGTGGCAACGGGT
>NZ_NOZF01000048.1:0-15628 GCF_002258565.1 Rhodococcus sp. 05-2254-6 | reverse complement strand
ACGACGCCAATCCCATTGTCCCGCAGGACGGCATGCGGTTGAAGACGAGTGTGTGGCGTCGAATCCCCGACAACGCCATTCCATCGCGCGCCAAAGTCAACGGTGCATACGTCAATTCTGTTCTCGCCAAACAAGATGCGATCGACAGTGGCTTCGACGACTGCATCTTCCTCGACATCAACGGCCACGTGTGCGAACTCAGTGCCGCGAACATATTTCTCGTCCGGAACGGCGTACTCGTGACCCCGGACGTCACCAGCGACATTCTCGACGGCATCAACCGTCGGACCATTCTGACTTTGGCGCGCGAGGAAGGGCTGACGGTTCAGGAGCGGACGGTCGATCTCACCGAGCTGTACATCGCCGACGAGGTGTTCGTCTGCGGCACCTCGGCCGGAGTTGCTCCGGTGTACGAAATCGACGGTCGCGCACTAGGAACCAAGGAAACCGGCCCGGTGACGCTGACTCTGCGTAAGCGACACCAGGCCGCGCTCACCGGCGACGAGGTGCACGGCTGGGTGAGCGTGCTGTGAGTTCTACGCCGGGCAGGTCGAGGTGAGTCCGGCGATCAACGCTTCGGCGGCCGGCTGCTCGAGTGGATCGGCGGCCGGGTTCGGCCCCGCCGTGGTCCAGGCCAGCGATACCTGACGCTGACCGTCCGGGCTCGAGAACGCGTAGGTGCGGTAACCGAAGCCGTTGCCGCGGTTGCCGAACACGAGCTCGCCCGAGCCCGGGTTGCACGCGTCTCCGCCGAGCAGCAGGCCGAGTCCGTACGTGGACGGCGTCACGACCTGCATTTCGTCGATCAGGTTCTGCGGGATGAGCGTGCCGTCGAACAGCCCTCTGAAGAAGGTGTTCATGTCGGCCACGGTGGAGACCACTGCCGCCCCCGCCGACCAGATGCTGGCGTCGTACTCGGTGACGTCGGTGTACGTCCCGTTGTCCAGAACGTAACCGTGCAGGGCATCGGCGTCGAGCATCGAATCGGTGGGGTACGCCGTGTCGGTCATCTCCAGGGGATCGAAGATCCTGTCCTGCAACGACTGTCCGATGGACTTGCCGTCCAAATCGGCGATGATCTTCCCGAGCAGGACGTAGTTGGTGTTGGCGTAGCTGAACTCCTGACCGGGCTCGCTCGCCCAGGGCATGGCCACAGCCTGGGCGATCAGCTCGTCGTCGGTGACGGCATCATTCGCCCGCGCGGCGATCTGGTCCGCCGAGTCGAATCCGGTGAAGTAGTCGGGAACGCCGCTGGTGTGGTCGAGTAGCTGGCGAACGGTCCTCGCCCTCGGGAGCAGGCCGGGAAGCAACTCGTCGACCTGCTGATCGAGCTCGAGCTTCCCCTCGTCCACGAGCTGAAGCACGACGGCAGCAACCATTGCCTTGGTGACGCTGGCAATGCGGACCGGGTCGTCGGCGGACGCGGCCTCGGTGCCGTCGCGTTCGACCAGGCCTGCGGCTCCCGACCATGAATCCTCGCCGTCACGTACCTGCGCCACAGCGGCGACGGACCCGGCGTCGACCATGGCGTCCAAGGCCGCCTGGACGTCGTCGGTTCTGATGCTTCCGATCGAGGGCGTGGTGGTGCTCGACTCGACGGCTGACGGCTCGTCGGATGTGGAGCACCCACTGACCAGCAGGGACGTCGACACTGTGAGGGCGGCGAGGATTCGTAGCTTGCTCATGTCTTCGACGCTAACGCCGCCCCGCGAAGAATTTCAGTGTCAAATGTCAGTGATTGGCTCGGCCCGCGCTCGAATCCAGCAGAACCTCGGCCGCAGTCTTTGCCGCAGCGGCAGATTCGGCCAGTTCGGTGATGGCCGCCGTGGTTTGAGCGCCCTCGGCGAGCAACGCGATCTGCAGTCCGACGGTCGGTGCGCAGCCGGCTTCGACGGCCAATCGGGTGACGTACTCGATGAAGTTCTTCTTGTGCTGATGCGCGGCGTCGGCGACCTCGGGCATGGTTGCGCCCAATTCGCCGAAGGAGTTGATGAACGCACAACCGCGAAAGTCGTCCTCGCGAAACCAGTGGTCCAGGAAGTCGAAGATCGACAGCAGCTTCTCTCTCGGAGACTCGTGAACGGCGGCTTCGGCATGGATGCCGTCGTTCCACTGGCGGGTGCGCCCGCGAAGAACCTCGGCCACGATGGCGGTCTTCGACGGGAACAGGGAGTACATGCGTTTGAGAGAGATGCCCGCCGCAGTGCGCAGTTCGTCCATGCCGACGGCCTGAATTCCGCGGGCGTAGAACAGCGCGTCCGCTGCTCGGATCACGTCGTCCCGCCCGAGTTCCGTATTCGTCATCGTCTACCCCTTGCCGAGAGAACCAACGTTCTCTACAGTAGTCCACACGCGGTGAGAACGACCGTTCTCCTGCTCGGCTCAGGACCACAGGAAGGCAGGATCATGGCGCACATCAACGTCGGAACCGAGAACTCCACCCCCGTCGAGGTCTACTACGAGGATCACGGCACCGGGCAGCCCGTTGTGCTCATCCACGGCTACCCGCTCGACGGCAACTCCTGGGAACGTCAGTCGCGGGCGTTGCTCGACGCCGGCTACCGCGTGATCACCTACGACCGCCGCGGATTCGGTCAGTCGAGCAAGCCGACCGTCGGATACGACTACGACACCTTCGCCTCCGACCTGGACAAGGTGCTGACCGAGCTCGATCTGAACGATGTCATCCTGGTCGGATTCTCGATGGGCACAGGTGAACTCGCGCGATACGCCGCGAAGTACGGCACCGATCGCGTCGCGAAGTTCGCGTTCCTGGCATCCCTCGAGCCGTTCCTGCTGCAGACCGACGACAACCCCACCGGCGTTCCTCAGTCGGTGTTCGACGGCATCGACAGTGCCGCTCGCGAGGATCGCTTCGCCTGGTTCGACAGTTTCTACAAGGACTTCTACAACCTCGACGAGAACCTCGGGACCCGAATCAGTGAGGCCGCGGTCCGTGCGAGCTGGAACACCGCGACCGGCAGCGCGCCCGTGGCTGCCTACGCCGTCGTGCCCACGTGGCTCGAGGATTTCCGCGGCGATGTGGAGAAGGTCCGCGAATCGGGCAAGCCGACGCTGATCCTGCACGGCACGGCCGACAACATCCTGCCGATCGATTCGACGGGCCGGCAGTTCCACAAGGTGTTCCCGGAGGCGACGTACGTCGAGGTCGAGGGCGCACCGCACGGGCTGCTGTGGACGCACTTCCAGGAAGTGAACGACGCGCTGCTCGCGTTCGTGAAGTAGGAGCATCACGGCGGCAGGCATCGACGCCTGCCGCCGTAGTGGGTCAGACCGCGACGACGCCGTCGTGGTCGCTGTAGACGATCTCGCCCGGGTTGAAGGTCACGCCGCCGAAGCTCACCGGGACGTTCTTCTCGCCCGAGCCGGTCTGAGTGCTCTTGCGGGGGTTGGTGCCCAGTGCCTTGACGCCGATCTCGAGCGTGCGCAGAATCGCGGAGTCGCGCACTGCACCGTTGACGATGACACCCGCCCAACCGTTGGTGACGCCGCGTCCGGCGATGATGTCTCCGACCAACGCGGTATGCACGCTGGCATCGCCGTCGACCACCAGTACGCCACCGTTGCCGGGCTCGCTCAGGGTCTGCTTGACCAGCAGATTGTCCTGGAAGCAGCGAATGGTGGTGATGGGGCCCGCGAACTCCGTGTGCTTGCCGAACTGGATGAACTGGGTGTCGCAACTGCGGATATCGGGACCGATCTCGTCGGCCAGATCAGCTGTTGCCTTGAATTCCACAGGTGACGTCATGCGGCACAGACTATCGCTCGCACATCAACCGCGGCCGTGACGCCGTTCGTAGTCGTCACGAGTGCGGTCGACCCGGCTCTGGGCCTTGGCGTTGATCATCTGCGGGTCGAGGCCGTGGATCAGCAGACGATGCCGCCGATAGACGTTCATCAGCGCGATCGAGAAGTAGACCAGCGGAATGAACAGCAGCGACATCATCGCCAGGGACATCCACAGCGGCCCAGGGATCAGCAGGAACAGCAGTAGCAGCGGAACGATCGGAAGAACGAAGCGCGCGATGTAGCGAACCTGGGCGCCATTATCCACCAGATCGTTTCGAACCCAGTCTTGCATCGACGCGGGCAGGACGCGTCCGAACGTGTACCCGAGGAACTGCATGGGGCTCGGGGTAGATCGATCGGTTGTCATCGCGCAATGCTAGTCCGACCTGTCTTGGTACATGTCACCGTTGACTGCGGTTTATCTCATATGTGACGCTAACGTCAGTTTGTGGCGGCGGACCGAAGGACTTCGACAGTGATCGATCGCAGAACCCTGCTCAGCGCACGAGCCGCGGGCGACGGACTGGGGAACCGGCGCGCAGTCACATCCGGCAACATCCGCCGACTACTGAATCTCTGATCGAAAGGGGTGGCTGCCGATGAGAACGCAAGCAATGCAACCGATCTCCGAGTACTGGGATTGGCAGATGAACGCTGCCTGCCGCTCGATGCCGGTCTCGATGTTCTACCCGCCCCTGGGACTGCGGGGATACTCGCTGAGAAACCTCGAGCGACAGGCGAAGCTCGTGTGCGATCGATGCCCCGTGATCGCGCGCTGCCTGCAACACGCACTCGACTCGGACGAAAAATACGGAGTCTGGGGGGGGATCGACCGCACACGAGCGGTCCGCGATGGCTCGCGTCAACCCTGGCGAGCGGCGTTCGCAACGATGACGTCGCGAAGATACTGCGCCAAGCCGGACGCAATCCCGTTGTAGTGCTTGGCAAATCGCTCGTCGGCTATGTACATCTCCGCCAGGTTCACCTGCATCTCGTAACCGCAGTCGTAGTACCGTTCGATCGATGCCCGATGACGCTCGGCCAGTACCCCGGCCTCGGTGGAATCCGGTGACACACCCCGCTGCATCGCGGCTGCGAGGTCCGCTTCGAGGAGATCGGCCTCGACCTTGATGGCCTTCCAGTCGTCCTTGGTGAACGACGCCGTCCGCTCCTGCGACTGCTTCCACTCGTCGGTTTCGCCCCAGCGTTGCTCGGCTTCCTCTGCGTACTCTTCGCCGGTCCAGTTGTCGCCGAAGATCTCGCGCTGCTCCTCGGGAGTCAGTTGCATACCCATCTTTTTCGCCTCCATCATCTTGTCCACGGCCGCAGCCATTGCGTGCAAGTGATCGATTCGCTCGTTCAACAACTCTCGCTGCCGACGCAGATGCGCCATGGCATCGACCGCGGGATCGTCGAGCAACGCCGCGATGACGTCGAGCGCGAACCCGAGCTCGCGATAGGTCAACACCTGATGCAGCCGCTCGACATCGGCCGACGAGTACGTCCGATAGCCCTTCGGAGTTCTGCCCGACGGCACCACCAACGCGATCTCGTCGTAATGATGCAGCGTCCTGACGCTGACACCCACCAACCGTGCGACAGCACCGACCTGCATGCTGTCCTGGTCGCTGCCGAAGGTCTCGTTGCCGACGAAGGAAGAATCACTCACGAAAGACACTGTGCTGCCTCCCGTGGCGTGAGGGTCAAGCCGCGCTTATCGGGTCACACGTTCGCACCCGGAGGTGGATTCTCCGGCGAGGCGCTGCCCGAGCCAGTCGTACGCACCGGGACGGCCGTTGGTCTGCGCCACCGAATGATCTCCGGGAACCAATTCGAGGCGAACCGACGCTCCCGCCGCGCACCACTGGTCCTGCACGGCCTCGGCACCTTCCTTGGGGATGAGGAAGTCCTGCAGCCCCTGGTAGATGTAGATCGGTGCGTCCGGCGTCGTCTGGCCCATCCGGTTCTCTTCGACGACGGCCTTGGTGATCGGGTGGTCGAAGACATCGGGCACGTTGGAGAGGTTTCGCTGGTCCAGCAACAACAGCCCCGAATACGACAACACATCGACGCATTGATCCTTCTGCGCCAAAGCCAGTCGCTTCCCGTTGTCGTTGGCGAGCTCCCGCATCTCCGGGTACTCCCTGGACAATCCGATCGTCGCCGCAGTGAACAGACCGGAACCGATCTGGCCGTTCAGTGAGGTCTGCAAAATCTTGTAGTCGGTCGGCGGGCCACCGAACGCGACACCGGCGATGTTCAAATCGGGCGCGTACTCGGGAGCCAACTGCGCTGCCCAACCCGAGGCGATGGCACCGCCGGAGTAACCGGTGATGCCGATCGGCGCGTCCGCAGCCACTCCTGCACTCTGGGATGCGCGTAAGCCGTCGAGCACTGTGTGTCCGGAGACGAGACCGGCCGAATAGGCCTGCCGAGGACCCTGGTAATCGGTGACGACGACCGTGTAGCCGCGGTCGAGCAGAATCCGGACCTGATCGACTTCCTTGTTGTTGCCGCGCGGCAGCGTGTACGACGGCGCGCACTGATTACCGAGCGAGTCCGTTGCCTCGTTGTACGCGATGACCGGACGATCTCCGGCTCCGGTCCACGGCGCGGTGGGCGTCAGGACCGTCGTCGCCGCGGCGATGGGTCGGTTCTTCGAATCGGTGGAGCGGAAGAGCAACTGCACGGACGACGCCTCGGGAGTCACCGCGACGTCGCGACGGTTCAGCACTGTGCCGGGCTGCAGGTTCTCGTACCCGGCAGGCGGGTCGAACCATGGATCACCGAGTGAGGTGGGGAGATACGCATCCGGATCGCTCGGCGGAGCGATGAAATCCTGCAGTGGATCGGCCTGGGCCGACCCTGCGAACGACAGCATCAGTGCCGCGGCTCCGGCCAGAACGAATGCCTTGCGCATATATTTCCCACCCTGTAGCTCCGTACGCCCCGACGTCCGGTAGACCACTGACCATCGTGCCACAGGATTCGGTAATTTCGGCCCTGTGAAGTGAGCCGAAGACCAGGTAGGTTGTCTGTTACTCAAAACACTACTCACCAGTAGGGACCAGTCCATGCCAGCACCGTCCGCCTCGACCTTCTCCCGGCTCGCCGATCTCATCGCCATCCCCGACGCCGAATCGCGGCCGACGAAAACGATCACCGAGGTGTTCACCGGCAAGGAGCTGGCGACCATCCCGGTGGGCACCGCCGCCGACGCGACCGCTGCGATCGCGCGCGTACGCGCAGCTCAGGTGGCCTGGGCCAAGCGTCCGGTGTCCGAGCGCGCCGAGATCTTCCACCGCTACCGCGACCTGGTGCTCGCGCACCGCGACGAGCTGATGGACATGGCGCAGGCCGAGACCGGCAAGTCTCGCGCCGCTGCTCTCGAAGAGGTTCTCGACATCTCGATGACCGCTCGGCACTACGCGCGGACCGCCGCCAAGCTGCTGGCTCCGAAGAAGGTCACCGGCATGCTGCCCGTGCTGACCAAGACCCGGATCCGCTACCAGCCCAAGGGTGTTGTCGGAATCATCTCCCCGTGGAACTACCCGATGACCCTCGCGGTGTCCGACGCCATCCCGGCACTGCTGGCAGGCAACGGCGTGGTGCTCAAACCGGACAGCCAGACGCCGTACTGCGCGCTCGCCTGCGTCGAACTGCTCTACAAGGCCGGACTGCCCCGTGACCTGTTCGCTGTGGTTCCCGGCCCGGGTTCGGTGGTGGGTACCGCCATCGTCGAGAACACCGAGTACGTCATGTTCACCGGCTCCACCGCCACCGGTCAGCTGTTGGCCGAGCAGGCCGGGCGTCGACTCATCGGATTCTCCGCCGAGCTCGGCGGCAAGAACGCGATGATCGTCGCCAAGGGTGCCAACCTCCGGGAAGTGTCCGACGCGGCCGTGCGGGCCTGCTTCTCCAACTCCGGCCAGCTCTGCATCTCCATCGAACGTATCTACGTCGAGAAGTCGATCGCCGCGGAGTTCACCGAGAAGTTCGGTCAGCGGGTGCGCAACATGAGCCTCGGAGCCGACTACGAATTCGGCATCGAGATGGGCAGCCTCATCTCCGAGGATCAGATCAAGACGGTCTCGGCCCACGTCGACGACGCCAAGGTCAAGGGCGCGACCGTCGTCGCAGGCGGCAACGCACGCCCCGACATCGGCCCGCTGTTCTACGAGCCGACGCTGCTGACGAACGTCACCGAGGACATGGAATGTGCGGCAACCGAGACCTTCGGGCCGCTGGTGTCGATCTACCCCGTCGCCGACGTCGACGAGGCCATCGAGAAGGCCAACGACACCGAGTACGGACTCAACGCCAGCGTGTGGGCCAAGACCAAGGCGCAAGGCGAAGCCATTGCGGCGCGGCTGCATTCGGGCACCGTCAACGTCGACGAGGGCTACGCGCCGACGTGGGGCACCACCGGCGCTCCGATGGGCGGCATGGGCGTGTCCGGTGTCGGGCGTAGGCACGGTACCGAGGGTCTGCTCAAGTACACGGAGTCGCAGACCATCGCGACGACGCGTCTGCTCAATCTCGGTGGGCCGCGCGGACTTCCGCCGAAGCTGTGGGCAAAGATCATGCCGCCCTTCGTCAAGGCGCTGAAGTACATTCCGGGTCGGTAAGCAGCGTCGACGACGGGGGAAGATCTATCTCGCTCGTAGCAGCGAGATGCTCAGTGCCCTGGTGTAAATGGAATCGGTGTCGATCGAGTCGGTGTCGATCGAGTCGCTGTCGACTCGATCGAACATCGGCCACGACTGCCGATCGATTCCCTCGTCGTCCAACGCCGCCACGGGGATGTCCCACACCGTGGATCCGGTTCTGACGTCGATTCCGCGCAGCACTTCCGGTCCGAACAGCGTGGCGACGTCGCCGTCGAGGGCACCGACCTCCGCGAAAGCCCCCGATTCTCGACTCCACAGCGTGGTCCCGGTGTCGAGGTCGATCGCGGATTCGGTGGCCGTGTCGGTGTTGCGCAGCAGTGCAACCGAACCCGTGACGGCGTAGGCAAGGCCGTTGGTGGACAGGAACGCCGCGGCGGGGCCGGTGATGTCCGACGGAACGGCCCAGACCAGACTCTCGTCGGTCCACACGGGGTCGGGATTCGACGGCCGATAGCCTCCCGTTCCGAGCAGTAGCGGACTCGACTCGGCGGGGGAATCGAACGTCGGTTGCTGCAGGGTCACGGAATCCGTTGCAGCGAGCACGGTTCCGTCGGTGTCGATGATTTCCGAACCCACGATCGTAGTGGGGTCCGAGCAGTCGGCCCGCGCCACCCGCACTGCGCCGTCGCGCGAGGCGACGCCCGATCGGGCGCAGTCGGGAACCGTTCTGGACCAGAGGTTGTCGCCGGTGTCGAGGTCGAAGGCGAACACTCCCCGGCCGTCGTCGAACAACCCGATTCCGTTCTCGGTGTGCATTGTGGACGCGAACGGTGCGTCAGGCGAGGCCGTGGAATCGAACTGCACCGACCAGTCCGCGTCGAGGGCGTCCGCCGTGCCGCGAAACACCGCGACCCTCGCACCCTCGCGCACCGCCCGGGAGGTGTACACGTGGCCGTCTGCGGTGGTCAGACTCGTGATCGGAAAGGCCGCGTCCCGAGTGCTCGATTCTCCGGATTCGGTGTCGACAGTGAGGATTTCGGATGTCGTGCCGGTGTTGCCGCGGTAGCAGACGACCTGCCCGTCGACGAATTCCTCACCGCAGCCCACGATATCGTCCGCGGGGGTGCGCCAGCGCACCGAGCCGTCCGCGATGCTCGCGCCCACCAGGGTCGCGTCGACGAACTCCCTGCCGTCCAGGCGTCCGAGGAGCGTGACGACCGTCGACCCGTCGGAGATGGAACCCGAGTGCATCGAATCGGTATCGCTGTCCTGGACGGGATCGCGGAACTGGCCGCCCTCGATACCCGCATCCGAGGGAGTGAGAGTCCACCCGAGTCCGGGAGCGGACCCCGTTGCACCGTCGATGGGGGCGCCGGGCGTCCGCTCTTCGGTGGCGCACGATGCGCAGACGAGCACTGCTACCAGGACCGCGGCGGCGGAGATCTGGAGGCGACGTGTCATGAGCGATTCTCCCGCCTGTGCAGAACCGAAAGAAGGTGGCCGGTCCGTTCTTGGAGCATAGAGAACGAAAATTCCCCGCACTCCCGGTGGGGGTGCGGGGAACTGCCGTAACGCTTGGCCTGGTCGAGGCTGGGACTAGTTGACGCTGTGTCCGTTCAGGCCTGCGTGTGCGTAATGATTGCGACTGTCGGGAATGTGGTTGTCTCCCAACACTCGAGCGATCTGCTGCTCGCTGAGTCCGAGGCGACGGAGCCGCTCGCACACCGCATCGAAATCGAGCATCTTCGCGTCGAGTTCCTGCTGCAGTTCGATCACTTCGGCGCGGATGGTCTCGGCCTCGTCCAGTGCGGCCAACGTGTCCTTCGGCTCGGGTAGCAGCAGTGCGAGCAGTCGATCACGTGCGTCGGTGCTCAGACCCTCGAAGGGGCGCTGTCCCGGTTGAGCCTCGTGCCGACCCTCGGCGCGACGATGGGCGTCGTATTCGGCCTCGCGCTCGACGGAGACGTACTCCTGCGTGTCACCGAAGGACGGAATCTCGGCGAGCTGGTCCTGCGGCTCGTCCTTGGGTCCCTGCGCAGGGGCCGTCGCGATGTCGATCGTCTGGCGCAGTGGGCGATTCGGAATGAAGATCACCGCGATCAGCGTGACGATCGCAACGAAGCCGGCGATCATGAAGATGCGTCCGGTCGCGTCGCCGTAGGCGGTGCGGACGACTTCGAGGACCGGCGCGGGCAGTGCGGTGAGATCGAGTGATCCACCGCCACCCGACGAGCTGTCGACACCGAGCTGGGCCAGGCCTGCCGCGGACTTCTCGGCAACCCGAGTTGCCAGGAGCGAGCCGAGAACCGAGACGCCGATCGCGCCGCCGAAGGTACGGAAGAACGCCACCGTCGACGATGCCGCACCGACGTTCTGCACACTGACCGTGTTCTGCACTGCGAGAACGAGATTCTGCATCAACATGCCGGTACCGAGGCCGACGATGGTGATGAAGATGCCGACCGTTACCAGGCTGGTCGCGTGGTCGATCGTGCCCAGGAGCAGGAATCCGACGACCAACAGAACAGATCCGGTGACGATGAACGGCTTCCACTTACCGAACTTGGTGATGAGCTGACCGGAGCCGACGGAGGCGACGAGCATGCCGAACACCAGTGGGATGGACAGTAATCCGGCCTCGGTCGGGGTGTAGCCGCGAGCGGTCTGGAAGTACTGGCCGAGGAAGGTGGTGGCTCCGAAGAGGCCGACACCGACGGCGATGGACGCGACGATGGCCAGGCCGGTGGTGCGTTCGGTGACGATCTTGAGCGGGATGATCGGCGACTTGTGCCGCGCCTCGACGATGATCGTCAGGATGAGCAACAGCACTCCGCCGCCGACCAGGTAGGCCGTCTCACGGGAGAGCCAGGCGTAGTAGTCGGCCTTGCCTGCGAACGAGACCCACACGAGGAGAACGGAAACACCTGCGGTGAGCAGAAGTGCACCGAGCCAGTCGATGGAGACGTTGTCCTTGCGGATGGTCTTGATGTGCAGGGTCTTCTGCAGCAGGCCGAGGGCGATGACGGCCAGCGGTACGCAGACGAAGAAGCACCAGCGCCAGCCGAGCGGGCTGTCCACGATGACGCCGCCCAGGATCGGGCCACCGGACATCGACACGGCCATGACGGCACCGGTGTAGCCGGAGTAGCGGCCGCGATCACGCGGGGAGACGATGGTGCCGATGATGGCGATGACGAGAGCCGTCAGACCACCCATGCCGATGCCCTGCACCACGCGTGCGGCCAGCAGGACCGGCACGTTGTGCGCGAAGCCGGCGATCAGTGAGCCTGCGACGAAGATGAGAATCGCGCTCTGGACCAGCACCTTCTTGTTGAACAGGTCGGCCAGCTTGCCCCAGATCGGAGTGGACGCAGCGTTGGCCAGCAGGGCAGTGGTGATGACCCAGGCGTACGCGGTCTGCGAACCCTTCAGATCACCGATGATGGTGGGCAGTGCCGTCGAGACGATGGTGGTGCTCAGCAGCGCGGTGAACAGCGCGGCGAGCAGGCCGGTGAGGGCTTCGAGGATCTGGCGATGCGACATCGCGTCGGGATCGACGACTGCCTGATTGGGCGGAGTATCCGCAGATGTGGTCATGTGTTATCTCGCAATCGATTCAATACGTGCCACGTCCTGATGCTGGGCGTGGGCGTCTTCGGTGAAGGTGTCGTTCAGTTTGCGGATCGAGTCGAGTGCATCGAGTGCCTCGTCCTCGCTCCAGCCGCTCAACATTTCTGCCAGGCGGCGTGCGCGTCTGTTCCAAATTTGTGTCAGTCGAACCTGACCGATGTCCGACACACAGACCCGTGACGCCCTTCGGTCGTCGGGATCGGGATGTCGATCGATGTAGCCGAGGTCGACGAGGTCCGCGATCTGCCGGCTGAGGGCGGACTGACTGACGCACAGCCTGCTGGCGAGGTCGGTCTGCCTGCATTCACCCTCGGTCGCCAGGATGGCCAGAACTCCGGTCAGGGCCTGCGGCAGTGGTGAATCCTCGACTCCGGTGGTCACGGCCCGCTTCAGCGTGCGCCCGAAGAGGAAGACCTCTTCGACCAACGACTCCGCTGTCGTGGATTGAACTGCCATGAGTACTCCAACGCCGATGTCCATTTACTTGCTGTCTGCAACCATATATATAAATACATGTGCTAAGCAAATAATATTTCTGTCTGGTGGGTCACAGTGGTCGGTCGGCTGCTGATCGGGTGGATCCGGTCGGGGATCGGCTCCCCGGATATGGATTCCGGCCTCCGATCGGAGGCATAAATCCGAAACTGGGGAGCCGATCCGCGGTCGAGGCTTGCTACCGCGGGTAGAAGAACGACCGCCGGACGGTCAGCGCGACGGTGTCACCCACCTCGGGACGCGGTCCGCGTACCGAGCATCGGAAGTCCACATCGCCGGAGCGCACCAGCACATCACTGGCGTCGCGGCCGAAGAGTGACGAGGTGACGGTTCCCTTGGTGGTGCTCTCGCGCTCGCCGTCGGGCACGAGCTCGATATCGGTCGGCAGGATTGCAACCGTCCCGGGGCCGGAGCCCTCCGCCGCGAGTGTCAGGGAGCCCGAGGTGAAGGTGCCGTGGGCGACGGTGCCGTCGACGAGGGTGGCGTCGGACAGGAAGTGGGCGACGAACGCCGACGCCGGAGCGCGCACCACGTCCTCGGGTGTACCGATCTGCGCGATGCTGCCCCGATCGAGGACGACCACCCGGTCTGCGAGGGCGAGGGCCTCGGTGCGATCGTGCGTGACGTGTACGACGGTCAGACCGGCTGCGCGCGTCAGAGATCTCAGCTCGAGGCGAAGCCGGTCTCGCAGTGGCTCGTCCAATGCCGAGAGCGCCTCGTCGAGTAGTAGTGCCCGTGGCGAGCCGACCAGAGCGCGCGCGAGGGCGACGCGTTGCCGCTGACCACCGGACAGCGTCGACGGGTCCCGGTTCTCGAGCCCGGGCAGCCCGACGAGCTCGAGCACGTCGGCGACCTTCTTCGTGCGCTCCGGTTTGGAGACCTTGGCCAGTTCGAGTGGGTAGGAGACGTTGCGCCCGACGCTGCGGTGCGGCCACAGGGCGTGCTGCTGGAATACCATGCCGAGCTTGCGCGACTCGGGAGGCGTCGAGAGTTGTTCGCTTGCCACCACATCCGGTCCGATGGAGATCGAACCGGCAGTCGGGGTCAGGAAGCCGGCGACGGTACGCAGCAGCGTGGTCTTACCGGAGCCCGACGGCCCGACGAGTGCGACGAACTCGCCATCGGCAATCTCCAGGTCGATGCCCTCCACGCCGACCGTGCCGTCGTGGTACCGGAGGCCGAGACGTTCGATCGTGATGGCAGACATCGGTTCTCTCTTCTCAGCGTTGGATCTACGGTCGCCCGGCTCGGGTGGACGCCACGAGGCCGAGGCCCGCGAATCCGACGAGCGCGACGAGTAGGGACAGGGCGGAGGCGGCGTTGTAGTCGCCGGCCTGCTGCAGGTTGAAGATGGACACGCCGAGGGTCTGTGTACCCGGAGCGACGAGGAGCACCGACATGGTCAGCTCACGCACCGCAGTGAGAGCAACGAGCACCGCACCGGTGACTGCAGCGGGGATCGCCATCTTCCACGGCACGTCCCACAGCGATCGAAGATGTGACGCGCCAGAGGATCTGGCGACTTCTTCGAGGGCTGTCGGAGTGGAACTCAGCGGTGCTCGAACGGCCTGGACGACGATCGCGAGGAACGCCATCACGTAGGCGCACAGGATGACCCACTTGGTGTCGAACAGTCCGGTGTACCGGCCGATGATCAACCAGCCCACTGCGATGACGAGGCCGGGAATCGCCTGCGGCAGCATCGCTGCCAGATCCAGGCCGACGTTGTCGCGAGACCTGGTGCGGGTGGTCAATACCCCGATGGCCAGGCCCAGGAATCCGCAGACGACTGCGGCTCCCAACGCCAGCGTCACCGAATTCTGAATGCCGACGAGGGTTCCCGGTGCGGTGACCGCGCTCTCGATACTCTGCAGCGTGAGATTGCTCCAGGTGAGCGGCACGCCGGGAGCCGGAAGCAGGGCCTGCGTCGCCAACGCCAGGATCGGCAGGACCGTCAGAACGAGGCCGATGATCCACGCAGCGATGCCCGCTGGAATTCGGCTGCGGCCCAACGGAAGTAACTGGGGCGGCGTGACCGCACCGTCGAGCTGAACGGAGCGACGCCCCAGAACGCGGTCGAGTGCGACCGCGACAACGGCCAGTGCGAGGAGCCCGATGCCGATGGTGGAGACCACCTCCAGTGGTCGATCGACGGTGCCCGACTGTATGTATCGATACACCATCGTCGACAGGGTGACGTAGCGCTCGGGGAGTCCGACCAGCGCCGGAATGCCGAAATCGGCCAGATTGGACACGGCCGTCAACGTCAGCGACGCCAGGAGGGCGGGACGCAGCAGTGGCAGCGTCACATCGCGCATGGCTCGCCAAGGAGATGCCCCGGCGATCCGAGCCGCCTGTTCCAGATCGCCGGGTACGCGTCGTAGCGCCGCCGAAATGATCAGGTACGCAAGCGGATACGAGTGGACCGTCAGCAAGAAGATCACTCCGTCGCCGCCGTAGATGTTCCACAGCGGTCCGCCGCCGAAGGCGTCGTTCCAGTACGAGTTGATCATCCCGCTCGGGCCCAGCAGGCCTGTCCAGGCGATCGCGCCGACGAACGGCGGAATCAGCAACGGGCTGAGCAGAATCAGGCGCAGTACCGATCGGCCCGGCAGATCGGTGCGATCGAGAACGAGGGCCATGATGGTCGCAATCACCACCGCCGCGGCCGCCGACACACCGGCCGACACGACGCTGTTGGTAGTGGCCGACGCGATTCCGCCGTCGAGCAGCAGTACCTGCCGGTTCGGTCCGATGTCGGCACGCCGGAAGGCGCGCCCGCTCTCGACGACATCGAACTGCTGAACCCGGACCTCGACACCATCACCGCCTCCCAGCCCGATGCCGTCGCCACGTTCAACGATCTTCTTGGCTGACCGCGTCACCTGGGTTCGCGCCTGCCTGTGGTTGGCAGTACTGGCCCTGGTCGGCGCTCCACTGGCGGCCGTGGTCTCGATCGGATTGGGCGGCAACCACATACAAGAGCTGCTCGACGGCGGAATCGCGTCGGCCACTACCAACAGCGTCGTGTCGGCCGGTGTGTCGGCGGCCGCGGCGGTGGTGATTGCGACCATCATGGCCCT
>NZ_NOZF01000174.1:9147-100793 GCF_002258565.1 Rhodococcus sp. 05-2254-6 | reverse complement strand
GTGGACATCGACTATCCCATTCCGGCTCAGTGACGGTGAACGGATCCTCGACTACCTTCACGGACGGCCCTAAACCGCTGGGCCTGCACCACCCCGCCGCTCCTTTCGCTCTGCCCCGCGGGTGTGGTCCCCAAGACGTACGGGGGCAGAGCCGCGACGATACGAAGCGCCTGGTCACCCATCGCCATCCACACCGGCGAGGTGATTGCAGGCCAGTCGCGCCAGTCGAGCGCGGAGAGGATTCACCCCGAATGACCACACTGAACAATGTTGGCAAGCGCGCACTCGGATTGGCCGTCATCGCAGGTGCCGCTGTAGCAATTCCCCTCGGCGTCTCCGCCGGAACCGCCAGCGCAGCCCCGAACAACTGGGACGCGGTCGCACAGTGCGAGAGCGGTGGCAACTGGAGCATCAACACCGGAAACGGCTACTACGGTGGCCTGCAGTTCTCGCAGAGCACCTGGACGGCCAACGGCGGATCCGGATCACCGGCCAACGCATCAAAGGCCGAGCAGATCCGCGTTGCGGAGAACACCCTTCAGACCCAGGGACCGGGCGCATGGCCCGTGTGCGGTCAGCAGCTGAGCAAGGGTGCCTCCGCTCCCGCGCCCGAGGTAGCTCCCGCACCGACACCGCAGCCGGCTCCCGCACCGGCACCGGCACCGGCCGTGGCTCCCGAGGCCGCAGCGGCCACGCAGGCTGCACAGGGCGCGTTCGACGCGGCGTCCAAGCTGGCCGACCAGTACGGCTTGAGCACGCAGTTCCAGCACTTCGTTGCTGCCAACGCCCCGGTGCTCGCGCCCATCGGACGCTGATCACCCGGCAGTTCGTCGAACTGCCACTCACCTAGGCGTTGTACCGCTGTACCGCGTGAACGAGCCAGGTGACGAACGACGAAAGAGCCGCCTCACCATTCGGTGAGGCGGCTCTTTCGCTCGGTCAGCGGGCCGTGGCCCTACCGATCAGTTACCTGCCTGGTTGTAGGTATCGACGGCGGTCTGCAGATCCTCCAACGCAGTACCGAGCTCCGCGAGATTTCCGCTCTGCTGCGCAGTGCGCACAGCCGCGAGTGCCGAATTCAATTCGGACACGGCCGCATCCCTGGTCGTCGAACCGCCGGTGGCCGGCGCCGGAGTTGCCGCAGGCGTGCCACCGTCGGACGGTGCGGTCTCCGGCACGGCACCGGGCTGCGCGGTTCCGTCGGTCTCACCGGGTGCGGTGACAGTGCGTCCGGCACCCGCTCCGAAGACCTGCTCGATCGCTTCGGGCAGCGTCGCTGCGTATCCGACGCGACCCTCGTAGGAAACCAACACTCGAATCAACTGCGGATACGCCGACGCCTCGTTGGTACGAGAGGCGTACACCGGTTCCACGTAGATCAATCCGCCGTCGCCGACCGGGAGGGTCAGCAGGTTTCCGAACTCCACGGTGTTCTCTCGGCGCACGATACCGAGACTCTCGGACACGTCGGTCGTGGTCGTCATCTGGTTCTGTACCTGATTCGGACCCTGCGTGGATGTATCCGTCGGCAATCTCAACACGGTGATCTTGCCGTAGTTCTCCGGATCGGAATCCGCACTGACGTACGCGCCCAACACCTCTCGGCGGTAACCGACCAACGCACTGGTCAGCTGGAACGACGCCTGATTCTCCTGGTTCGAGATATCGGATGCGACGACGTAGTACGGCGGCTGCTTGGCCGCGGTGTTCTCTGCGGTCGGGTCGGTGGGAACCTCCCAGAACGCGTTGTTGGTGAAGAACTCTCGCGGATCGTTGACGTGGTACTTGGTCAGCAGTTCACGCTGGACCTTGAACAGGTCTTCCGGGTAGCGGAAGTGATCGCGCAGTTCGTCGGACACCTGGTCCTTCGGGATGACGGTTCCCGGGAACACGCCTTCCCATGCCTTGAGAACCGGATCGTTCTCGTCCTGCTCGTAGAGCTTGACGGTGCCGTCGTAGGCATCGACGGTGGCCTTCACCGAGTTTCGGATGTAAGACACCTCTCGGCTCGGCAGCGCACGTGTCGTCGTCGACTCGATGCTGTCGGCAGTGGCGTCCTCGAGCGACATGCGCTGGGCGTACGGGAAGTTGTCCAACGTGGTGTACCCGTCGATGATCCAGACGAGCTTGCCCTCGACGATCGCCGGGTAGGTCGATCCATCCGTGGTCAACCACGGTGCGACCTTCTGTACGCGGTCGCGGGGGTCACGGTTGAACAGGATCTTCGACTCGTCCCCGATCACGCTCGAGAACAAGATGTTGCGCTCGGCGTACTTGCTGGCGAACACGAGTCGATTGAAGAAGTTACCGACGTCGACGCCTGCGGCACCGGTGTAGGTGTAACTCTTGCTGTCGGTGTCGTACTCGCGGGGCTCGCCGGTGGAACCGACGATCGAGTAGTCGGCATCGGAGTTGGCGATGACCGGGCCGAAGTAGATGCGCGGCTGATCCAGGTCGCCGGGTCCGTCCTTGCGGATGGTGCCCTCGGAATCGTTCTCGATCCAGTTGACCTGGTAGTTCGGGTAACCACCGCGTCCGCCGCTGGACTCGTCTGCGACGGCCTCGTCGACGGAGTTGGCCGGCGCTGCGACGAAGCCGTTTCCGTGTGTGAACACGGTGTGGCGGTTGATCCAGTCCCGCTGGTTCGCGTCGAGCGTCTGCGGTGAGATCTCGCGGGCTGCAACAACGTAGTCGCGCAGGTTGCCGTCCGCATCCGGGTACCGGTCGACGGCCAGCGTGTCGGGGAACCCGTAGAAGTTACGGATCTGACGCTGCTGGGTGAAGGTGGGCGCGAGGATGTTGGGGTCGAGCAAACGAATGTTGGACATCGTGGCCGACTCGGACGCCACCTCGCCGGGGCTCAATGCCGCTTCACCGGAATAGTCCCGATAGGTGACCACGT
This sequence comes from Rhodococcus sp. 05-2254-6, assembly GCF_002258565.1. Classification (NCBI taxonomy): domain Bacteria; kingdom Bacillati; phylum Actinomycetota; class Actinomycetes; order Mycobacteriales; family Nocardiaceae; genus Rhodococcus; species Rhodococcus sp. 05-2254-6. The sequence goes on along the minus strand of NZ_NOZF01000174.1, from coordinate 97,891 downwards.
CGTCGTTCAAGCCGTACGCGTCCCTGGTTGCCGCGATGTTCCGCTCGATGTACGTGCTCTCCTTGTCCGCCGCGTTCGGGCGCACCGAGAACTGTTCCATCACCAACGGCCAGACGGCACCGATGAGGATCGACGACAGCACCAACAAAGCCGTGGCCAACGCCGGGATACGGAGATCACGCAGGAATATCGCTGCAAAGAAGGCGATCGCACAGATGACGGCGATTGCCAGCAGGATCAGTTTGGCCGGCAACACCGCGTTGATGTCGGTGAAGCTGGCACCGGTGAACGTCGGCTCCTTGCGACTGCTCGACAGCAGCGTGTACCGATCGAACCAGTACGCGATGGCCTTCAGCAGGACGAAAGTACCGGCCAGAACCGCGAGTTGAATCCGCGCTGCGCGAGTGAGTGCACCCTCGCGCCCGGCGAGACGAATTCCACCGAACACGTACTGCGTCACCAGGTTCGCGAAGAAGGCAACCAGGACGGCGACGAACAGCCAGTTGAGGATGAACCGGTAGAACGGGAGGTCGAACGAGTAGAAACCGACATCCAGATTGAACTGCGGGTCGGTTATGCCGAAGTCGCCGCCGTGGATGAACAATTGCACGGTCGCCCAATTGGTCTGGGCGATCATGCCGGACAGGAACCCGAACACCACAGGAATTCCGATGCCGAACAGGCGCAGTCGGCTCATCACCGTGGTGCGGTATCGCGCGATCGGATCGTTGGGCCCGGCGACGGGCACGAACACCGGACGGTTGCGGTACGCCACCGCCAGAGCTGCGAACACGATGAGTCCCACAACCAGGGCGACGACGAAGAAGATCACCAACCGCGTCAGCAGAGTGGTGGTGTACACGCCGCGGAAGTCGACTTCGCCGAACCACAACCAGTTCGTGTACACGTCGATCAGACGGGGACCGATGAGTAGCAAACCTGCTGCTACCAAGGCCAATACGAGCAAGATCCGGCTGCGCCGCGACAAGGACGGCATACCGGTGGGGGGCCTCATGCCCACGAGCCACACTCCAACTTCGGGCGACGCCGACCGGCGCCGCAGATGACTTCGGCGGCGCACTCGCCGTGCGCCGCATGTCCGTTTCGCCCTACTGTACGTACGTTGATCCTACGGCTGCGACGCCCGTACCGCGGCCACAGCGGACCGCAGGTCAGGAGCCTCGCATCCGAGGAACCATCCGAATGCGAGGATAGTGCGGTGAGCAACGACAGCGACGGACTGCCCGGCCGAGACGATTTCGGTGTCGAGTTCGACCCCGAGACGGGTGGACAGGATGTGGCCGACGCCTTGGCGCGGTGCGCGCGGGAGGTGGCGGACTTCGTCGATGCCGGCGGATGGCACCAGGCACCCCAGATGTTCGCCTTGGTGCCCACAGCCGCACTCGCCGCAGCCGAGCCGGGACTGCTCGACGATTTGGCCGACGGCGCTGCCCTGACTCCGATCCAACAACATTCGCTACCCGAGGACATCACCGGCGGCTCCCCCGCCCTGGACGAGTTCCTGGCCACCTCCACGTGGCCCGAGGGTGTCGTCGGATGCGCCTTGGTCCAAGAGATCGTAGTTCTTCCCCCGGCAGCCGAATCGACCCTCGACGATGCCTTGATCCCGCTGCTCGCCGATCCCGATGCGGCCGACCAGGCCGCTCGCTCGGCTGCCGAGAACCACCCCGAGAAACGAGATGCGCGATTGATCGTCGCGGTCCTCAAGGACGGTCCGTCCCTGACTCTTCTGCAGTTGCACCCGGACGAGGACGCCGATCCATTCGCACCCATCGACCTTCGCATCGCGGAGGACCTGGCCCCCAACGTCGTGCACGGTCTCTACGCCACGTTCGACGCCGTCGACGACGACTAGCGACAGGGCTGGGTCAGCTGCAGGACGGCACGTCGCCGCCGGAGCCAATCGCCTGCAGCGAGTCGATTGCACCGTCCAACGATTCGACACGCACCAGCCTGAGGCCGTCGGGGACGTTCTGTTGCGCCTCACCGCAGTTCGCATCCGGTACCAGGAACGTGGTGGCTCCGGCTTCACGGGCGGCGATCAGTTTGTACGGAATGCCGCCGATGGGGCCGACCGTGCCTTCGGCGTCGATGGTCCCCGTCCCCGCGACGAACTCTCCGTTGCTCAGCTCACCGGGACTGAGCTTGTCGACCACGGCCAGGCTGAACATCAGTCCGGCCGACGGTCCACCGACGTCGGCAAGGTTGAACGTCACGTCGAACGGCACGTCCGGCTGCTCCTCGGGCGTGACGCCGAGGTATCCCAACGCGTCGTCGTCGGGCCGGGCTTCGAGCACCACCGAATCCGTCCGCGTCGTGCCGTCCCGGACGTACTCGATATCGATGGAACTACCCGGGGCCCTGGAGCTGACCGCCTCGCGGACCGCGGACGCCGTGGAAACAGGGGCTCCGTCGACCGAGACGAGCGTGTCCCCCACGTTCAGCACGCCGGCAGCGGGCCCGTCATCGGCCACACTCGCCACCGCGAGCGTCACCGGCAGATCCAGATGATGCAGCGCGGCGAGTTCGGCGCTGGACTCCGACTCCTCGAAGTCCGCCTGATTGCCCTCCTGCACTTCTTCCTTCGACATGTCCGGCGGGTAGACCTCCTCGCGCGGAACGAGTCCCTGCCTGCCGCTGGCCCAGAAGCCGAGTGCCTCGAACAGATTGAGCTGATCGCGCACGGCCACGGTCGTCATGTTCAAGTGGCCCGCGGTGGGGTCGACCTCGGTTCCGTCGATCTGCACCACGGGTACCCCGTCGACGTCACCGAGAGTGTTGTACGTCGGGCCGGGGCCGAGAGCGGCGAACGGAACGGTGACGACCGAGCCCGTGACGCCCAGCACCACCACAGGTACCAGCGCAGCGACAAGAGTGGCGATCCTTCGGTTCACTCCGTAGACACTAGATCCGAATACGGTCGACGGTGCAGACCGCCCCTACCGAGTACGTCCGCGCCGACTTCTCACGGCTCGGACTGTTCGCCGTCAGCGTGACGATCCACCACTCTCTACGTTCGTCGGGCTTGTACCGTTGAGTCATGAGCAATTTTGGTTTCGGTGCCTCCGACGAAGACCCGGACAAGAAGAAGGATCCGGACGGCTCGGGCAACCCTGCCGGTTTCGGCTTCGGCGGCGAGGGATTCGACCCCGCACAGCTGGGCCAGATGCTCACCCAGTTCGGCCAGATGCTCAGCGGCATGGGAGCTGCGGGCGGAACCGGGTCGGGGCCGGTGAACTACGACCTCGCCAAACAGCTCGCACGTCAGCAGATGGGCGATTTCAGCCCGGTGTCGGCAGGCGAACGTGAGGCCATCACCGACGCCGCACACCTGGCCGAACTGTGGCTGGACGGGGCGACGACATTGCCGGCCGGTGCTACGAAGACCGTTGCATGGACACCGGTCGATTGGCTCGACAACACGATCGACACATGGAAGCGCTTGTGCGACCCGGTCGCCGAGCAGATCTCGGGCATGTGGACCTCCGGCCTGCCCGCCGAAGCGCAGCAGATGGCAGGTCCGATGATGGGCATGCTGACGCAGATGGGCGGGATGGCGTTCGGCTCGCAGCTCGGCCAAGCACTCGGCCAGCTGTCCAAGGAGGTGCTGACCTCCACCGACATCGGCCTGCCCCTCGGACCGTCGGGAACAGCGGCGTTGCTGCCGTCTGCCATCTCGTCGTTCAGTGAGGGACTCGAGCAGCCCGACCGTGAGGTGTTGGTGTTCCTCGCCGCACGCGAAGCCGCCCACCAGCGGCTGTACAGCCACGTTCCGTGGTTGCGGCAACGGGTTCTGGCCACCGTCGAGGAGTACGCGCGGGGGATCAGGATGGACTTCTCGGCCATCGAGGAGGCCGCCGCAGGACTCGACCCGTCCGCGTTGACCGACCCGTCGAAGATCGAGGCGATCCTGCAGCAGGGTGCTTTCGAGCCACAGACGACGCCGGAGCAGAAGCACGCTCTCGAGCGTCTCGAGACACTGCTCGCCCTGGTCGAAGGATGGGTCGAGACAGTGGTTGCAGCAGCTCTGGGCGACCGCCTGCCCGGTGCCGTCGCACTCGGCGAAACGATCCGACGCCGCCGGGCGTCGGGAGGCCCCGCCGAACAGACCTTCGCGACGCTGGTCGGCCTGGAACTGCGACCCCGCAAGGTTCGCGAGGCCGCCGAGCTGTGGCGTCAGCTCCTCGCCGCAGCCGACGTCGAGGGACGCGACGGTGTGTGGGCACACCCCGATCTTCTGCCGGATTCCTCGGACCTGGACAACCCCGCGGCGTTCATCGACCGCGTGGTCGGCGGTGGAACGTCGAGCTTCGACGACCCGATCGCGCAGCTCGAGGCGATGGAGGCCAAGGAGCGCGCCGAAGCGGCCGAACGCGCCGCGGAAGGCGACGACGAGGGCACCGACGGAGACCCCGAGAAGGGTTCATCCACACCCTGACCCGTCGGGTTCGCGCCACTTCGATCGAGACCGTCGAACGCCTGCTCGGAGGCACTTCCACCCTGTGGATAACGTGCCCTGAGCGGGCGTTCTTCGTTGTCGGCGCTGTCAGAGTGTGTCTCATGATCACACCGACCGTTCGACTCGATCCTGCAGTGGCAATTCTGCCGCGTCGAGACGGCACCGTTCAGTTGGGTTGGAATCCCGAGACCAGCGTCGTCGTCACGCCACCTCCCGGTGCCGAACCGGGCTCGATACTCGAAATACTCCGGCTGCTGGCCGCGGGTCATTCCAGACCTCATATCGTCTGTCACGCAATGACATTGGGACTGTCGGCCAATCGGACCTCGGCGATGCTCGGCGAATTGGAGGACTCCGGGTTGCTGATGCACGGCACGAGAGAACCCGTGGTGCCCGACGCCTCGCCGCATGCGTCGCAGGCCGGATCGGGGACGGTGAAGACCGTCCACCTCGTGGGGCGGGGTCCGATCTCGGACGCGTTGGCCTCCGGTCTGAGTCGAACCGGTGTCACGGTGAGTCGAACGAGTCTGACTCCGACGCGCTATCCGCATTCGGTGGTGAGATCGTGGAACTACGACGTCGTGATGCTCGCCGACGATCTGGTTGCCGAACCTCGACTGGTGACCGACCTGGTGCGGCTGCGCATCCCACATCTGCAGGTGCGACTGCGAGACGGAAAGGGCATCGTCGGTCCTTTCGTGTTGCCCGGTCGGACGAGTTGCCTGCGGTGCGCAGATCTGACGCGATGCGACTTCGAGCCCGAGTGGCCGCATCTGTCCGCTCAACTGCTCGGCACGGTCGGCCAGGCCAGCAGCGCGACGGTGTTGGCCACGGCAGCGTTCGCGTTCGCTCAGTTGGAGAACCTCATCGGCCGTTCCGACGCCGCGCTTCCCGAGACCGCCGACTGCACCATGGAACTGGACTTCGCAGCAACCGGAACCACCGTGCACAAACGCCTGTGGTCCAAGCATCCTCACTGCGATTGCTGGCACTGACCACACGCGCTTATAGCGAGCTCACCACGACCGATGGGGTCGGCGCGGGGCGGTCCGAGCAATTGTCGGAAGGTTCAGCCATGATGGAGCTGTGTCTGACATACCGCGCCGTGGATCGACTCGTACTGCAAAACTGGCCAGCATTCCCCTCGGGATGGCCGGTCGTGCCGCCATGGGGTTCGGCAAGAAGCTCGCCGGCGGCAATCGTGACGAAATCGATGCGGACATGGCCGCGAAGGCAGCCGAACAGCTCTTCTCCGTTCTCGGGGAACTCAAGGGCGGTGCCATGAAGCTCGGGCAGATGCTCTCGGTGATGGAAGCGGCCGTTCCGGAGGAGTATTCGGAGCCGTACCGCGAGGCGTTGACCAAACTGCAGGCGCAGGGCCCGCCCATGCCCGCGAAGACCGTGCATCGGGTGTTGGACCAGCAACTCGGAACTGCGTGGCGGTCACGTTTCCTCGATTTCGACGACACTGCGATCGCGTCGGCGAGCATCGGACAGGTGCACCGCGCAACCTGGGCCGACGGACGCGATGTCGCGGTCAAGATCCAGTACCCCGGCGCGGACGACGCACTGCGCTCCGACCTCAAGACGCTGTCGCGGTTCGCGAACCTGTTCAGCACGGTGCTCGCGGGCACGGACGTCAAGCCGGTGCTCGAAGAATTGACGGCCCGTACCGAGGACGAGCTGGATTACCGTATCGAGGCCGCGAACCAACGTGCCTTCAGCAAGGAATTCGCAGGCGACTCGCAGTTCGCGATTCCCAAGATCGTCGCCAGTGCTCCCAAAGTCGTTGTCAGCGAATGGATGACCGGCAGGCCGTTGGCCGATGTGATCGCGAACGGGACGGCCGAGGAACGTAACCGGGCGGGCGAACTGCTCGCGTTGTTCGCATTCGTGTCCCCGGCGCGCGCGAAGTTGCTGCACGCCGACCCTCATCCGGGCAACTTCATGATGCTCGACGACGGACGCATGGGTGTCATCGACTTCGGTGCGTGCGCTCCGATGCCCGACGGTCTCCCGCCCGTCCTGGGTCGTATGGTCTCGCTCGCCCGCGACGAGAAGTTCGACGAGCTCGTGGTGTTGTTCACGGAGAGCGGCTTCGTGGTGCCGGGCCGAACGGTGACAGAGAAGGAGATCGAAGACTATCTGCGTCCCTTCACCGATCCGATTCACACCGAATCGTTCCACTTCACCCGGGCCTGGCTGCAGAAGGCCGCGGGCACCGCTGCAGATTTCAACAGTGCGCAGTTCCGCACCGTTCGGGCACTGAACATGCCTGCGGAATACGTGATGATCTTTCGCGTGCTGGGCGGGCTGGTCGGAATCTGTGCCCAACTCGACGCCTACGCGCCGTACATGGCGATCCTCACCGAGTGGATGCCCGGCTTCACCGACTGATTCGTTCGGCGAAACCGGGCACCGGTCTCGGGCGTCATGCTGCGTTCTTGCGTGGCCGTCCCCGGGGACGCTTGCGGGCGATGACGACACCCTGCTCGAGGATCTCGCCGCCCCAGACGCCCCACGGCTCGGCGCGGTCGAGGGCCGCGCTCAGGCAGGTACGCCGGATGGGGCATTGGGCGCACAGCGCCTTGGCCTGCTCGAGTTCGGCAGGGGTGTCGGCGAACCACATGTCGGGGTTCGCCGCTCGGCAGGGCACCGACAAGGCCAGTTCGACCGATTCGGTCGAATACTGTGCAGCGTAGGCACTTTCGGACTCTGGTCGGCATGTCGTCCGGATCGTGGCGGTTGACACGTCGGTCTCCTCTACTTTTCGTGCGGCGTCGTTATCGGTTCGAGGGGTGATGCGAACCAGTCGGCCTCACGCTCGGATAGAGGAACTACCTGAACGAGAAAGGCCACGGTCCGCGAGTGCGGGTCCGTGGCCTGGTGGGGCTTGTCGAAGCGTCTACCGACAGTGAAGTCGGTGTCTGCTGTCGAGCACGGACGCACGTGGTGCGCGATGACGTCGAGCTGCCTGAGCAACTGCTTTCGCTCCTGGTGCCAGGGCGACCTGGGCGGAATTCGACACCGAGTCCGCATATGCGGACTCCTGGATGGGGCCGAAAGCAGAGGAACGAATCCACGTCTGCGCAACAGAGCCTGCGGCGGCGGCATGAGTGCCGAGGGGGGCAACTCCGAACGGTGCCGTGCCGAGGACAGGGCTGAACGCGACGGTTGCGTGGGCAACGGCGGCGTGCAATGTGTTGATCATTTTCTTCAGCTCCTGTTCTGGTCTCGTCGGCGGATTGGACAGTGCGCGATCTCCCGCGGCACGTGAAACAGACTAAGCCCCCTGCCGATATCTGCACAAGTTATTTTCTACCTGCGGTTTTGCGGAAATTTTCGGACCTCCGCGTCACGTGTCCGAGGCTCGCACCACGGTGAGAACTTCTTCGCCGAACCGCTCCAACTTCTTGGCGCCGATTCCCGGAATCGCGACCAACCCACGCTCGTCCTGCGGTTGCTGCTCCGCGATGGCCGTCAGCGTGTTGTCGCTGAACACCACGTACGCGGGCACCTTCAGTTCGCGGGACTTGTCCAATCGCCACGACTTCAGCGCGTCGAGCAGGGCGATGTCGACGTTCGACGGACAACTGTCGCACCGACCCAGCATGGTCGCGGACGTACCGATCAACGGCTTCCCGCACAACCGACACTTGGGCCCGGACTTCTTGGCAGCAGGCGCGGCGATACGCGAGGCGGGGGAGTCCTCGGGGATCAGACCGTTGAGAAACCTCGACCGCCGCCGCGATTTGCGTCCACCCTCGTTGCGGGCGAGCGCCCAGGACAGATGCAGGTGGACACGGGCGCGGGTGACACCGACGTAGAGCAGCCTGCGTTCCTCCTCGACGGCCGCCTCGTTGTTGGCACTGGGATCGTTTCCGATCGCGTGCGAGATCGGCAGAGTGCCGTCGGCGAGACCGACGATGAACACCGCATCCCACTCGAGCCCCTTCGCCGCATGCAGCGACGCAAGGGTCACGCCCTGGACGGTCGGTGGGTGCCGCGCCTCGGCGCGCGCGGCGAGCTCCCCCAACAACTTCTCGAGAGTCAGTTCCGGATCGTGCACCAGAAGTTCTTCGGTGAGCTGCACCAGACCGCCGAGAGATGCCCACTTCTCGCGGGCCTGTGCACCGGTCGGCTCGGTTGCCGTCAGGCCGAGCGGGGCCAACACCGCTCGCACCAGAGCCGGCAGTCCCTCGCCGGCCTGCGCGCCGTCGGGCAGATCGTCACGACCGCCTGCCTGCCGCAACGCGTTGACTCCCTGCCGCACCTCGGGCCTGGTGAAGAACCCCTCGCCGCCGCGCACCTGGTAAGGGATCTTCAGCTCGGTCAACGCCTGCTCGTGTGCCTCCGACTGCGCGTTGATGCGGTACAGAATCGCGATCTCGGCCGGCTCGACGCCCTTCGAGATCAATCGCTTGACCGCACGCGCCACACCGTCGGCTTCCGCAGGCTCGTCGTCGTACTCGAAGAACTCCGGCTCGGGTCCCGGCTGACGCTGACCGATCAACTGCAGTCGGGTGCCGGCGATGCGACCGCGAGCGGCACCGATCACGCGATTGGCCAGTGACACCACCTCGGGCGTGGAACGGTAGTCGCGCTCGAGCCGAACCACGGTGGCCTCGGGGTACTTCCGTGAGAAGTCGAGGAGATACCGCGGAGATGCCCCGGTGAAGGAATAGATGGTCTGGTTCGCGTCGCCGACGACGGTGAGATCGTCACGCTCGCCCACCCAGGCGTCGAGCACCCGTTGCTGCAACGGAGTGACGTCCTGGTACTCGTCGACGACGAAGCAGCGGTAGCGCTCACGGAACTCGTCGGCCACCGACGAATGTTCTTCCAGCGCAGCGGCCGTGTGCAGCAGGAGGTCGTCGAAGTCGAGCAACATGCCGTCACCGCCGCGCGACTTGAGCTCCTCGTAACCTGCGTACACGGCGGCGACCTTGGTCGCGTCCATCGGAACGTCACGGCGATTGCTCGCCGCGATGCGCGGATAGTCCTCGGGTGCGACCAACGATCCCTTGGCCCACTCGATCTCTCCCGCGAGATCTCGGATGGCGTCCGTCGACGTCGACACCCCGGCGCGGTTCGCCGCCTGCGAGACGACGGTGAACTTGCGGTCGAGCAGCTGCCAGCCGGTGTCGCCGACCACCTGAGGCCAGAAGTACTTGAGCTGGCGCATGGCCGCGGCGTGAAACGTACGAGCCTGCACCGGAGGACCGTCTCCCCCGACGCCGAGCTCGCGCAGACGGCCACGCATCTCGCCGGCCGCGCGCGCGGTGAACGTGACCGCCAGCACCTGCCCCGAGGACACATGCCCGGCAGAGACGAGGTGGGCGATGCGTCGGGTGATCGTACGTGTCTTTCCCGTGCCCGCACCCGCCAGAACGCAGACCGGGCCACGGGGAGCCAGTACCGCCGCGGATTGCTCCGGATCGAGTCCGGCGGTCATCGCGTCGTCAGCCATGAGGACCATTGTGTCAGTGCGTACCGACAGTTCCACCCGGGGCCGAACCGGGTGGCCGACGGCCGATGCAGGTGTCGGCCGGAACAATCGCGCCTGCGCTCCTGTTGACTGTTCACGTGACCACTACCGAGAACACCCCGCAGACCCCGGCCGCGCTGACCGTCTACTCCACCACGTGGTGCGGTTACTGCCGCAGGCTCAAGACCCAGCTCGACCAGGCCGGAATCGAGTACGCCGAGATCGACATCGAGCAGAACCCGGAGTCGGCCGACTTCGTCGGCAGCGTCAACAACGGCAACCATGTGGTGCCGACCGTGCTCTTCGCCGACGGCTCGACGGCCACGAACCCCACTCTGGCCGAGGTCAAGCGCGCGCTGTCGCTCTGATCGGACGTCAGGCCGTCGCCGCCCACGCCTCGAGCATTCCCCGTGCGATGGAGATCGAGCCTGGCAGAAGCAACCGGGAGGTCGAATCCGATCCCCAGTCGCCCAGCTCGAGCGCGGCGAGAACTTCTGCCCGATCGAACCAGTGGGCCTCGGCGATCTCGCCGTCCTGAAAGTGCAGCGGTTGCTCCGGGTCGGCGACGGCGGAGAACCCGATCATCACCGATCGCGGAAACGGCCACGGCTGGCTGCCCAGATACTCGATACCGGACACGTCCAGGCCCACTTCTTCTCTGATCTCCCGTGTGACACAGGTTTCCAGCGACTCACCGGCCTCGACGAAGCCCGCGAGCACCGAGAAACGACGCTCGGGCCACGCGGGTGCCCGCGCCAGCAACACTCGGTCGCCGCCGTCGTGAACGAGACAGATCACCGCCGGATCGGTACGCGGGAATTCCTCGTGACCGGTGGACGTGCTCGTTCGCGACCAGCCTGCGCTCGACGGAACGGACGGCGCGCCGTCGAGTGAGCTGAATTGCGCGCTCGCATGCCAATTGAGGATCGCCAGGGCTCCGGTCACCGTCGACAACGCGGCGCTGTCGAGTCGATCGCCGTCGGTGCGCAGGTCGCCGACCGTGCCCGCCACGACCTCCACCCGTCGGGCCCACAGATGCCGATCGCCGTGAATTCCGAGGAACACCGCATCGGCCGTCGGCTCGGTAGCGAGATCCGCGGCAGAGCCGAACACCAGGCCGTTCTCGTCAACCGGGAATCGGCCTCTGCCGTCCACGTTCAGGATGCGAGCAGTCGGCCAACCCGCTGCCAACGCTGCGGTGTCTCGGCGCAGTTCTTCTGCCCTGTTCAGTGGCGATCGGGACAGTCGAGGGGGGTGAGCGAGTTGGAATTTCGGCACGCGCACGACCCTACTTGGCCGTGACTAGTCGCCGACGCGACGGATGTAGAGCAGTCGGTCGGAGGCCTCGACCGCATCGACTTCCGGAGTACCGACTCGGAACAGTTTGCCGCCCCGCACCACCCCGAGAACGATGTCGGTCAGGTGCCGCGGAGACCCGCCCACCTCGTCACGCTCGACTTCGCGCTCCGCGATCGCGAAGCCTGCCTCCGGCGTCAACAGATCCTCGATCATCTCCACGACGGACGGAGTCGACGTGGCGATACCGAGCAGACGTCCCGCGGTCTCGGACGAGACGACAACCGAATCGGCACCGGACTGACGCAGCAGGTGCGTGTTCTCCGCTTCCCTGATGGCTGCGACGATCTTGGCTTTGGGAGCGATCTCTCGGGCGGTCAGAGTCACCAGCACTGCGGTGTCGTCTCGATTGGTCGCCACGATGATCGCCGACGCGTGCTGGGCACCGGTGAGTCTGAGCACGTCGGACTTGGTCGCCGAACCGTGGACCGTGACCAAGCCCATGGCCGATGCGGTGTCGAGCACCATCTGATCGGTGTCGACGACCACGATGTCGGACGCCGACACGCCGTCTCCGAGCATCGCGTCGACTGCGGTACGGCCCTTGGTGCCGAAACCGATGACCACGGTGTGATTGCGCACGCTGCGTCTCCATCGCTGAATTTTGAATGCCTGCCGGGACCGCTCGGTGAGAACCGACAGCGTGGTACCGACCAACAGAATGAGGAATAGGACCCGGAGGGGTGTGATGACCAGGATGTTGACCAGTCGAGCCGACGGGCTCATCGGTGCGATATCGCCGTATCCCGTCGTCGACAGCGACACGGTTGCGTAGTAGAAGGCGTCCAGGAAGGACAATTCGCCGTTCTGGTTGTCGCTGTACCCGTCGCGATCGAGATAGACGACGAACGCCGCCAAGAACAGGATGCCCAGCGCCATCAGAACTCGCTTGTAGATGGCGCGCCAAGGACTCGATTCCAGTTCGGGTACCCGGAGCACTCCCACGAGGGCGAAGTCGGGCTTGTCGGTCAGCGCGCCGCTGTCACCCAAGCGCGCTCGCAACCTACCTGCCACGTCGCCCGCCGAGGTACTCACCGATGTCGAGATCATTCACGGCACGCAGCGTAACCCCATGCCAGGCTTCCGTGCCGACGACGCTGGGTGTGGCACGGTATGGGCATGACACAGAGATCGAGTCAGGCAGCCGCACTGCGCCTCGCGGGACTGCTCGCCGGAGCCGGAGTTCTGCACTTCGCCACGCCGAAGTTCTTCGATGCCCAGGTACCGACGGCATTGCCCGGCTCGGCGCGGACCTACACGCAGGTCTCGGGTGTGGCCGAACTCGCCGTGGCCGCAACGCTGGCCGCACCACGGACTCGTCGACTGGGCGGTGCACTCGCGGCCGCGCTGTTCGTCGTGGTCTTCCCCGCCAACATCAACCTCGCGTGGAAGTACGTGCAGAGTCCGAAGACCTCACCTGCTCTCAAAGCAGCGATGATCGCCCGGCTGCCGCTGCAGATTCCGCTGGTCACCGAGGCTCTGAAGGCTCGTCGGAACGCACCGTAGGCTCTGGCTGCTCGGGCCCGGCCCGGCCTTCCAGAAGCTGGGCCAATTCCGTTGCGTCCGGCAGGTTCTCGGGCGAAATGGTGTGACCGCTGCGCACGTAGTGGAACGCTGCGCGCACTCGGTCGAGCGGTACCGGTTCGGCGCGCCCGATGGACATCAGCTCGGCCCACGCCAACCGGTAGGCCGCGAGCTGCATCGCTACCGCCCGCCGTTCCGACGCCGTCGGCTCTGCGCCCGTCTTCCAGTCGACAACGGTCCAGCCGCCGTCCGCGTCCGCGAACACGGCGTCGATGCGTCCTCGCAGTACCGTTCCCGCCACGGAGGTCTCGAACGGCACCTCCACTTCGACGGGGCTGCGGAGCGACCAGTCCGATTCGAGAAACGCCTGCTGGAGGGTTTCGAGGTCGACGTCGGCCGAGGCTCCGGTGTCGGCCGAGCCCGGCAGTTCGTCGAGATCGAGCAATCGGGTCGCGCCGAAACGGCGCTCGATCCAGGCGTGAAACGCGGTTCCTCTGCGCGCCAACGGGTTCGGCGGGAACGGCAGAGGCCTGCGCAGGCGTGAGGCCAACGCATCGGGGTCCGCCGCGAGGTCGACCAGCTGTGTCACCGACAGGTTGCCGGGAAGAGCCACGTCCACTCCCGCGACCGATCGTGCGGCCCGCTCGGCCAGCAGAGTGTCGACGTCCGCGGCCCAGTTCTCGGGGTCCTCCCGGGTTCGATCCTGGATACCGTCACGCTCTTCGCTCGGTGTGGCCGAGATATCTGCCAGCGCGCGCAGCACTTCCTGCGCACCGCTCTCGATCGCTCCGCGCCTGGAGCCGAGTGGATCGCGTGGCCAGGACGCGGTGTGCGGTACGGCCCCGAGCGGGTTCGACGCCCCATCCTCCGGGGCGGGTGCCCACTGCTCGATCACCGCGGTGTCGGCGAATTGCTCGATGTGCGTGTGCAACTCGGCGAGAAACTCCGACGGCCCACGCGGCTTCGTGGCGGTCTCGTCCCAGTGATGCGCGGATACCAGCAGCACCCGTTCGGTTCGGGTGAGTGCCACGTAGAACAGTCGGCGATCCTCGGCGAGTCGACGCCTCGCCAGCGCATCCTTGTGACTCTTGACGGCGTCCTCGAGGTCCTTGCGATTGTGGAGTCGGTCGAGTTCGAGGACCGGAACGCCTTCCGAGCCCTCGCCGTCGAGTGCACGGTCACCGCGTAACGACGGCGGCAACTCGGCCATCGCCCCGAGCCAGGTCGAGGATGCGTTCGCGGACGGGAACACGCCCTTCGCCACGTGCGGGACAGCCACCACTTCCCATTCGAGGCCTTTCGCGGAATGGACGGTGAGCACCTGCACACGATGAGGGGCGACGTCGACCTCACCGGGGGCGAGGCCGTCCTCGACCGTCTCCGCAGCGGCCAGGAACGACAGGAATCCGGTGACCGTGGCAGTCGGGTTGTCGGCGTAATCGGCTACCACATGGGCGAATTCGTCGAGATGTTCACGACCGACCGCGCCGTCGGTGCTGATCGGTGTGCGGGCCTGAGCTTCGACGCCGATCCCCATGATCCGTTCTATGTCGCCGACCAATTCCGTCAGCGGCTGACCGATTCGGTCGCGCAGCAGGTGCAGTTCACCTGCCAGGGCGACGATCCGGCGATGCCCCACCTCCGAGTACCGCTCGGCCGGACCGGGATCGGCAATCGCGTCGGCCAGACCGGCCTGCTCCGACTGCTCGCCGGGTAGGGCGCTACCGAGGGCAGCATCGAGTGCCTCCGGGTCGTCGACGCGACCTGCGGTGCCGTAGGCGCCGCGGATCTCGAGTTCTCGGGCGCGCTGCGAGAGTGCCCGCAGATCCGTCGGTCCGATCTGCCACCGAGAGCCGGTGAGGATGCGCATCGCCGAGCTACCGGCAGTGGGGTCGGCTACCAAACGCAGCATCGCAATGATGTCGGCCACCTCGGGAACGTGCAGCAATCCACCGAGCCCCACGACCTCCACCGGCAACCCGCGGCTGCGCAGTACCTCCGCGATCGGCTCGGCGTCGGCGTTGCGGCGCACCAGAACCGCGGCGGTGGGCGGCGTGCGATCCTGTTCGAGGGCAGCGCGGTACTCCCCCGCGATCCGGTCGGCGATCCACTCCCGTTCGCCCACAACGGTATCGGTGACGGCCAGTCGGACATCACCGGGAACCGCACCCGGGCGGGCCCGCAGGGTCGGCACCGGCACCCCGACGCGGCGCAGTGGGTCGGTGATCAGGTTGGCCAGCGTCAATGCCTCGGGCGGATTTCGCCAGCTGGTGAGCAGCTCGAGCCGGGGTGCCGGGCTGCCGTCGGCCTTGGGGAAATCGGTGGCGAACCGAGGCAGGTTTGCTGCCGATGCGCCGCGCCACCCGTAGATCGACTGCATCGGGTCACCGACGGCGGTCAGGGCCAACTGCGGATCGCTGCCGGAACCGAACAGCGACGACAGCAGGACGCGTTGGGCATGCCCGGTGTCCTGGTACTCGTCGAGCAACACGAGCCGGAATCTCTGCCGTTCGGCGATTCCCACCTCGGCATGCTCGGCGGCGACCCGAGCCGCCATCGACATCTGCGAGCCGAAATCCAGTGCGCCCTCGCGCCGCAGCGTCTGCGCCAGCCGTTCCACCAACGGCAGCAACCCGATTCGTTGATGTTGCGCGTCGAGGATGTTCAGCAACTCCTTTGTGGGGCCACCACGTTGTCGCGGTCCCGGCCCGAGAGTGTGCACCAGCTTCTCCAACTCGACGTGTGCATGGCGCAGATCCTCGGGATCGACCAGATGCTCGGCCAGCTGACCGGAGAGTGCGAGTACGGCCTCGGTCACCGACGTGGGATTGCGGTCGGTGTCCAGGTCGCCGTCCCAGGTGCTGACGACACGGTGGGCCAGCTGCCACAGTTCGGTTTCCGAGAGCAGAGTCGCGGACGGTTCGATCGGCAGCAGCAAGCCGTGCTCGGTGAGCAGTCGGCCCGCGTAGGAGTGGTAGGTGCTCACTTCCGGCTCGGCACCGAGGATTCGCTCGCGCAGTGCCAGGCTGGGGTCGAGTGCGCGCACCAGATCGGATCCGGCCAGCCGAGCCAGCCGAGCTCTGATTCGAGAGGTCAACTGCTGTGCTGCTTTTCGAGTGAAGGTCAGCCCCAGAACCTGGTCGGGGTCGACGAAACCGTTGGCCACCATCCACACCACGCGGGCCGCCATGGTCTCGGTCTTGCCCGCACCTGCCCCCGCGACGACGAGCGTCGGGCCGGGCGGCGCTGCGATCACCGCGGCTTGTTCGTCGGTCGGTGGATGCTTCTGCCCGAGCGCCCGGGCGAGCTCGACCGGCGACACCCGTACCGAACCGGTCCGTGTCTTCGTCGATGTCGTCACTGCTCGGTCACCTGCCTTCCCGTCTCGTGTGCAGGGCAACTGGACTTGACCGGGCAGTGCCTGCAGCCGTCGTTGATCCGCGCCTCGAACGTGGGTCCCTGCGTCGCCGATGCGGCCTGATGCACGGTGTCTCGCCACTCCTCGAGTTTCTCCGGCGTCGGCACTTGCTGGACACGCTGCGTTGCCCCGTCCTTGTTGTGGGGCTTGGCCACGAACACCAGCCGCGCTCCGCCGGGCTCGCCCGCAGGCTCGCCCTCGATGGCACCGGCTGCCGCGGCGACCTGGTAGGTGGCCAGCTGATGATGACCCTGGGCATCCTCCTTGGACATCACGGTCTTGGCCGTCTTGACGTCGATGATCACCGGCCGACCGTCCGGATCGTGCTCGAGTCGGTCGATGCGGCCGCGCAACGCCACCGCCGGCTCGTCCTCCGACCGAGCGTCGAGTATGCCGTCGACGCGCAATTCGACTCCGGCTTCGGTGAGCTCGCCTCGACTGCCCTGCAACCAGGTCTCGAAGGTCTCGAGCATCGCCCCGGTTCGGTCGAGCTCGTGCCGTGAGAACCACTGCGATCCGAGGTCCACTGCATCCCAAGCTGTTTCGAGCGCACGCCGGAGTTGCTCCGGCGGTATTCGGCCCGCCACCGCCTGGACGAGAGTGTGTACGAGCGTGCCGGTGACCGCATGGGTGTTGGTGCCGTCGTTGCCGCCGTGACGTTCGAGCATCCACCGCAGCGGACAGGTGGTGAGTTGTTCCACCGTCGACGGCGACAGCGGCACCGGACCGTCGCCGAGCTGCCACAGCGGCGCGTCGGTGCTCGGCCCTGCCACTCCGAACCACTCGTCGGGATGCGCGGCTCGGACACCGGCGTCGGCGAGAGTGGCCAGATGCCGGGCCGCTCGGGCACGCTTGTCCGGATCCTGTTCGGCGACAATCGGATCGCACACCACACTTCGGAGTTCGGCCACCAGCATGGGCAGCGCCAACACTCGGTGCGCGGTCTCCGGCACGGGGGTCCCGGGTGCGAGATCCGACTCGCCTCCGCCGTCGACGCCGCGTAGTTCGTCCACGAATCGCGATCGGACCAGATCCGCATCTCCGGTACTGGAATCGACGGCTGTCACGAGCAAGGTCGATCGAGCGCGACTGCACGCCACCAGAAACAGCGTGCGCTCCTCGGCGAGCAACGGTGCCGACTTCGACAGTCGCCCGTCGAGCGCCGCTGCTGCATCGACCTTCCCGGATACGAGGTCGACCAGGGTGTCGGTGCCCAGCAGGCTGCCACGTGACCGCAGCCCCGGCCACAGGCCTTCCTGCACCCCGGCGACCGCGACGAGCTCCCATTCCCGACCCGCGGCAGAATGCGCGCTCAGCAGCGTCACCGCGTCGGCCCGAACCGTGGCGCGGTGTGAGTTCAGAGTAGGAATCTCCTGCTGCGCAATGTAATCGAGGAATCCACCGATCTGAGCCCGCGGCAACCTGTCGACGTATGCTGCCGCCGCGTCGAACAGCGCCACCACCGCATCCAGGTCGCGGTCGGCCTGGGCACCGGCCGAGCCACCCCAGGCGGACGCGGTGGACCAACGCCGCTCGAGCCCCGATGCCTGCCACGCCGCCCACAGCACGTCCTCGACACCGCGGCCGGTGCGGGCGAGCGCCCGTGCCTTCCGAATGACACCGAGGGCTCGACGCAACGGGGCGGACTCCACATCCGAGAGTCCGCCGATCCACCCGGCGCTCCCCCGAGCGTCGTCGGTGAGTACGACTCTGAGCAGCTCGGCCGAGTCGCGCTCGCCGCCCGATGCGAGTTCGAGCCTGCGCACGCCCCGGCGCAATCGCCGCAGACCCACCGGATCGGCCCCGCCGATCGGCCCGGAGAGCAGCGCGAGTGCATCTTCACCGTCGAAGCTCGGGTCGGAGATCGCACGCAGCACCAGCAGGAGACCCACGGCCCCGTGCTGGCGATGCAGCGGTAGCTCCGAGGTCGGGGTGATCATCGGCACCCCTGCGCCGTGCAGCGCCCGACGCAACGGTGCGAGGGTGCGCGGCACGGACCGCACCACGATCGCCATCTCGGACCACGGCATGCCGTCGATCAGGTGGGCACGACGCATGGCGTCGGCGATGATCGCCGCCTCCTTGGCAGGCGAGGACACGACGTGCACTCGCGCTGCAGGTTCACCGAAGCGCGCGGTGCCCACCGGTTCGGGACAGCGGTGCCGACCGAGCCCGGGCAACCGTCCGGCGATGATGTCGGTCAGCTCTGCGACCTCGGGCACGGACCGGTGATTGCGAGTGAGCATCACGCGACGCGGCGAATCCACCTCGACCAGGTCGGCCACGAAAGAGGGGTCGGCACCGCGAAAGGTGAACACGGCTTGATCGGGATCCCCGGCGACGACGGTGGATTCGGTGTCGGTTCCGATCAGCCGAACCAGCTGTGCCGCTTGCGGATCGAGGTGCTGCGCGTCGTCGACGACGAGGTGCCGGATACGGGCGCGTTCGCTGCGCAGCAATTCCGGATCGGTGGCGAACGCCATGAGCGCGGCACCGATCAGCTCGGCGGCGTCCAGACCCGGTGCCGTGGCTCCGGCCGCTTCCACTCCGACGGCACCGCGCAACAACATGGCCTGCTCGTATCCGGCAGCGAACCTCCCGACGGCAACCCACTCGGGTCTGCCGTGTTTGCGACCCAGTTTGACGAGGTCTTCCGGTCCGATCCCGCGTTCGGCGGACCTGAGCATCATGTCTCGCACCGCAGTGACGAATCCCGCGGTGCCCAGTGCCGGACGCAGCCGCTCCGGCCAGTCTCGAGCTCCGTCCCCGAGATCGCCGCGCAGCATCTCGCGCACCACGGCGTCCTGCTCGGCACCGGTCAGCAATCGCGGCGGCGGATTGCCGTACAGCGAGGCCTGCAGCCGCAGCACCGCGAAGGCGTAGGAGTGCACCGTGCGCACCAACGGTTCACGGGTCGCCCGCAGTGCGTGGTCGCCGCTGAAGAGACCCGAGGTGATGACCTCGCGGACCGCGGTTGCCGCCCGCTTGGACTGGGTGAGCACCAGCACCGACTCCGGATCACCGGTGACGATGCGCGAGACGGCGTAATCGGCCACGAGCGAGGTCTTACCCGTGCCGGGACCACCCAGGATCTGCCACGGATTCCATCGCGGTGCACCTGTCGCGGCCTCTGCTGCCGAGTCGGGTGTCGAGGACAGCAGCCGCGCTGCCGAGCCGGTCCACTCACGTGCCGGGCGAGCCACCTTGGGCGCACGGACGAGTGTGACCGTCGCGCCGTGTCTGCCGTCCGAGCTCATGACACAGATGCAATCACGAGCCACCGACACATCGGCTGCCGCCCGGACCGATCGCCGGCCCGGTCAGTCGAGCAGGCCGTCCCGCAGCGCACGCAGAACTGCGCTCGTTCTGTCGTTCGCACCGAGTTTGAGAATGGCCGACGACATGTGGTTCTTGACGGTTCCCTCGGCCAGATGCAGTGCGTCGGCTATCGATCTGTTGGTGTATCCGCTTGCGACGAGCCGTAGGACGTCGATCTCGCGGGCGGTGAGTGTGTCGGCGACTCCGACGTCGCTCGGGCCGTGCTTCCCGGCCCGGAGAGCGTCCAGCAGTCTCTCGGTGATGGCGGGTTGCGCCAAGGTGCGCCCGGCCGCGAGTTCACGTACGGCACCGCCGAGCCGCTCGAAGGTCACGTCCTTGAGCAGGTAGCCCTTCGCGCCCGCACGCAGCGCCCCGAGCACCAACTCGTCGTCGTCGAACGTCGTCAGAACCAAGACCGGAACCCGAATTCCTCTGTCCTGCAAAGCCCGTAGCGTCCACAGTCCGTCGAACCGCGGCATGCGCAGGTCGAGCAACACCACATCGGGAGGATCGAGTTCGATCGACGCGACCGCAGCGGCACCGTCGTCCGCCTCATCGGTCACCTCGATGTCGGGGGCCAGGTCGAGCAGGCTGCGGATACCCTGCCGAACCAGAGTGTGGTCGTCGACGATCAAGACCCTGATCACGGTGCGGGCACCGTCGCATGGACCGCGAACCCTCGATCGACCGAAAACGTGACCGTGCCGCCCAGTCCTTCGATGCGCTCTCGGATTCCTTGCAGCCCGTGCCCCGGCTCGAAATCGGCCGTCGCCCGGCCGTCGTCGCGCACCGAGACCGACAGCGCACCGGTCGGATCCGCGCGTACCTCGATCCACATCTCGTCGGCATTCGCATGGCGAATGGTGTTGGTGATCATCTCCTGCACGCAGCGGACCACAGCCACCGCGCGAGCCTCGTCGACCCTGATCTCGGGGTCGACCGTCAGATGCACGACCGGTTGGGGTAGCCGGGCAACCAGACGATCGAGCGACTCCCCCAGCACCGGAGTCCTGGCGCGCACCTCGCCGACGGTCGACCGAACGTCGCCGAGCAGGTCGCGTGCGATGGATTGCGCCCGAAGGACGTGCTCGCGCGCAGGCTCGGGTACCCGGTGGGACGCCACCTCGAGTTCGAGACTCAGTGCGGTGAGCTGATGACCGAGCACGTCGTGCAACTCTCGCGCGATGCGCAATCGCTCGTCGGCACGGGAGGAATCGTCCAACAGCGCACTGGCGGTGCGTAGTTCGGCGTGCGCGACCGCCAGTTCCCGACGCAGCCGAGCCTGTCGCAGCTGTGCGGTCACCGACAACGCACTGGCCACCTGCAGCGCCCCGTAGATCGACGTGATCAGCGCGATCTCCGAGATCCGTCCACCCCGGATCGCAACCGACACCCCCACGCAGCAGGTGTAAACCGCAACGACGACCGCCACCGAGAGACCGGTCACCCGATACACGGCGAACGTCGAGGTGAAGACCAGCAGGATGGGCAACCAGCTTGCCGTCGGGGCGGTCAGCACCAGAATCGGTGCCAGCACCACCTGCACGCCGAAGCACGCGCGCACGAGACGATCCGGCAACCGGTCTTCCCACCACATGCCCGTGGTCTGGGCCACCAAGAAGGCCGCGAACAGCGAGGCCCAGACCCACAGCGGAACCGCGAGACCGTCGGCGATCGACCGATCGAAGACGACGAGAGCGCCCATCACGACCGCGAGCGCAGACACGAACGCACCGGCCAGAACGTCGGGTCCGAGGCGCCTCATTCTGTCGACTTTATCGCCCGTTTCGTCCGCACACCCCTGCCGAAAGTCACGATCACCATCGGTGACCATCGGCACCTGTGCACAGGCCACGGCCGATCTAGCGTCGAGATCGAGACCATCGAGAAGGGAGCATCGGATGGCAGCGATCGACGTTCGAGACATCACCCAGCGGTATCGGGGACGGACCGCCGTGGCAGGCGTGCGCCTCACTGTCGCCGAAGGCGAGACGCACGGCCTGCTCGGGCGCAACGGTGCCGACAAGACGACCCTCGTCGAAACCGTTGCGGGCCTTCGCAGGCCGAGCTCCGGTGCCGTACGAGTTCTGGGACTCGACCCCTTCACCGACCGCGATCGAGTGCGCTCCGTGCTGGGAGTACAGCTGCAGTCCAACGACCTGCACACCGCGCTCACCGTTGCCGAACTGGTCGATCTGTTCGCCTCCTTCCACCGTCGACCTGCCGATGGAGACGCTCTCGTCCGTGCTGTCGGCCTGCACGAGCACCGCCGGGTGCGCTACGAACGGTTGTCCGGAGGCCAGCAACAACGGTTGTCGGTCGTCCTCGCCCTGGTCGGTTCCCCTCGGGTGGTCCTGCTCGACGAGCTCACCACCGGACTCGACCCGGATGCACGACGCACCGTGTGGCGACTGATCGAGGACCTCCGCGCAGACGGCGTCACCATCCTGCTGATCAGCCATCACATGGACGAGGTACACCGCCTGTGCGATCGCATCACCGTCCTCGATCGAGGCTCCGTGGTGGCCACCGGCACACCGGATTCTCTGATCGCCGACGCCGGCCTCGGGGGCGACCACCGAGCCACCCTGGAGGACGCATTCCTGACGCTGACCGAACGGAGCTCGGCATGACCGCACACGAGATCGACGCTTCACCTCGTCCGGGCCTGCGCGCCACCGGCGCACTAGTGCGGGCCGAAATGCGCATGGTGACCCGGGACACGGCAGGCCTGATCGTTCCCATCGCCCTCCCGGTTCTCGTACTGGTGATGAACGGCTCGGGTACCTCGACGGAGATCGTCGGGCCCGGCACGATCACCGCATTCGATCGGTTCGTACTGCCGCTCGCCCTGACCATGATCATCGCTGTCATCGGAATCGTGAACATGCCGAGCTTTCTTGCGCTCTATCGCAAGTCGGGCGTACTGAAGCGACTGTCGACGACACCGATCCGACCGACGCAGGTGCTGGCTGCGCAGGTGATCACCAGCGCCGTCCAAGCGACACTCGGAATCGGCATCGCTCTGTCCACGGCCGCGCTGCTCTTCGGAATCACGCCCCCCCACAACCCGATCCTGGTTGCGGCCGTTCTGGTGCTCGGTGCCGCGGCGATGTACTCGCTGGGGATCGTCGTGGCTGCCGTCGCACCCACAGCGAACTCGGCCGTCGCGATCGGCCTGACCCTGTTCCTCGTTCTCGGTGCAAGCGGCGGGCTGTTCGGCCCGGTCGCGGATCTGCCCGGTCCGGTTGCCGCCGTCGGTGAGGTACTTCCCTTCGGTGCCACCGTCAGTGCGTTGGGATCTGCCTGGGCCGGAACGCCTGTCGACATCGGCGGACCCATCGGACTCGCGGTCGCGGTGATCGCCGGAACCGCCTGCGCGATCCGGTTGTTTCGCTGGTCCTAGCGCGATACGGCATAGTGGTCGACGTGACCGAGTTGAATCTGCACACGTTCGGACCCGCAGACGGTCCCGAAATCCTCGCCGTCCACGGTGTCACCGGACACGGTGCCCGGTGGTGGGACCTCGCCGAGAACCACCTTCCCGAGGCCAGGATTCTGGCACCCGACCTCATCGGCCACGGGCATTCCCCGGCCACACCGCCCTGGGACATCGACGCGCAGGTCACTGCGCTCAAAGCCGTGCTCGACGCCCATGCGCGTGGACCGGTCGTGGTCCTCGGCCACTCCTACGGCGGCGCGTTGGCCGTGCACCTCGCGCAGAGGTTCCCCGAGGCTGTGCGGGCGCTGATTCTGCTCGATCCCGCGATCGCCCTGCCGCCGGAGGAGCTACTCGAGGTGGCCGAGGCGACCGCGAAATCCCCCGACTACACCGACGCCGACGAGGCGCGCTCGGAGAAGATCCACGGGGCGTGGGCGGACGTGCCCACCGAATTGCTCGACCGTGAGGTCGCCGATCACCTGATCCCCGCCGAGGACGGAAAGGTCGCGTGGCGAATGTCGATTCCGGCCATCGTCGCGACGTGGGGCGAGCTCGCACGTCCGATCGTGGTCCCCGCCGAGAATGTCCCGACCATCGTGGTGCGGGCCATGCGCGTCGAACCCCCCTATGTCACAGAGGAATTCCTCTCGGCGCTGCGAGACAAGCTCGGTGACAACCTGCGAACGGTCGAACTGGACTGCGATCACATGGTCGGCCAGGCCAAGCCGGTCGAGGTCGCCGAGCTGGTGCGATCCCTGCTGTAGATGGCCCCGATCACCGAAGCCCAGGTCGAGAGAGTTCGCGCGTTGGTCGCGTCGATCCCCCCTGGATTCGTGGCCACCTACGGAGACATCGCGGCCGCCGCCGACCTGTCGAGTCCTCGCATCGTCGGATGGATCATGCGCACCGATTCCGCCGACCTGCCCTGGCATCGAGTCCTCGGCGCGAGTGGAAGGCCCGCCCCGCACCTGGCCTCGAGACAGCTCGAGACTCTGCGCAGCGAAGGCGTTCCGAACCACGACGGGCGCGTGCCACTGAGCTCGATTCGATTCGACTTCGGGGCGCTCCCACCGCCACCGCCGCCGACCACTAATCTCGGAGAATGAACATCAGGGACGCACTCGAGCAGTTCGATCCACGCCCCACGGCGAAGTTCGCGCTGTCGAAGGCGAGCAGCTTCGTGGCCTCCGCCGGTCTCGTCGTCGACGAGGTCTCGGGCACCAGGGTGGCCGGGCACATCGAGTTGACGGATGAGCACTTCACGCCCTGGGGGGTCGTCCACGGCGGCGTCTACACCACTGCCGTCGAGAGCGCAGCGAGCATCGGCGCCAGTGAGGCGGTCAAGGATCGCGGTGAATTCGCAGTCGGCGTACACAACGGCACCGACTTTCTCCGCGCCAGCAAGGGCGGCCGCGTCGATGTTGTCGCAGAACCGTTGCAGCAGGGCCGTGTTCAACAACTGTGGCTGGTCACGATCACCGCCTCCGACAGCGGAAAAGTCATAGCACGCGGGCAGGTTCGCCTGCAGAACGTGCCGCTGCCGACATGACGGAGCTCGCAACGTGACGCAACCGGTCTGCGACGCGATCGTCCTCGCCGGCGGTCGAGGGTCGAGGATGGCAGATCCCGAGAACCCCGCTGCGCCGCACGAGGTCGACAAACCTGCCATGACCGTCGGCGGGCGCCGTATGGTCGACATCGCCCTGGACGCGGTAACGAGTTGTCGCAGAACGGTTCTGGTGGGTCCGACCCGTACCGGAGTGCCCGATCACGTGGTGCAGACTCGCGAGTCGCCCGTGGGCGGCGGCCCGGTCGCTGCACTCGCCGCGGGCCTGCGATCACTCGACGACCGTGCGGAAGGCACTGCAGATCTGGTGGTGGTCATCGCGTCGGATCTACCCTTTCTCGACGCCGCGACGGTCGAGTCGCTGATCGGTGCCGTATCGCGCTCGCAGACCGACGCCGTCTTCGCCCGCGACAGTGCGGGTCGTACCCAATTCCTGCTGGGAGTCTGGCGGCACGCCGCGTTGCGTTCCGCGCTGGCACAGCTGGATTCGGTGGAGGGCGCGCCGATGCGCACGATCCTTCCTGCCGATCATCTGGTGATCGCGGTGTCCGGTGTCGAGGACTGCGACACCCCCGCCGATCTTCTCGCCGCCCGTCTGGCCGCACAACAGCCGGAGACGCTCGAGGTGAGCGACGCACTCGAACGCGTTCGGAGCCGACTCCCTGCGTTGCCGATCCGTCGAATTCCCCTGCAGGACAGTGCCGGAACCGTACTGGCGGAACCCCTCGTCTCCCGAACCGCGCTGCCGGCAGTAGACATCTCCGCGATGGACGGCTACGCCGTGTGCGGCACCGATCCGTGGACCCTCCGGTCCGACATCGCGTATGCCGGCACCTCCGACATCGCCCCACTCATCGAAGGAACGGCGGTGCGCATCGCGACGGGCGCAGCGCTTCCGCGCGGAGCGACATCGGTGGTGCGCGACGAGCACATCACCCGCGAGTCCGACGGATCGGCTCGACGCATCCCGACGGCACCGCAGTCCGACGACACGCGTCGACGCGGTGAGGACTGGCTGCCCGGTACCGAACTGGTCGCAGCCGGCACCCCGATCGATGCGGCCGTACGATCGCTCGCCGCCAGTGCAGAGGTGTTCGAGGTGGCGGTGCGCGGTCCGGTACGCGGACGAGTAGTCATCAGCGGAAACGAGATTCGATCCACCGGGCCACTCGCTCCCGGCGAGACCAGGGACGTGCTCGGGTCGGTGTTGCCGGAGTACCTGGCGCACTGCGGCATCACCGTCGTCGATGTGACGCTGCTCGAGGATTCTGCGACGGGGTTTCGAGACGTGCTGACCCGCACTCGGGACGTGGACGTGATCATCGTCGTCGGGGCGACCGGAGGCGGGGCTGCCGATCAGCTCCGCGGGACCCTCGCCGGCATCGATGCCGAGACCGTCGTCGGGCGAATGCGCATGCGTCCCGGCGGTTCTCAGATCACCGCGGCGTTGCCCGACGGCACAGTGGTACTCGGCCTACCGGGCAATCCGCTGGCGGCCGTCGGTACCGCGATGCTCGCCGCGCCCGCGATCGTCGATGCCCTGACCGGGAGAACGGTCCCATCGCGGATCGGCCTGTTGTCCAATGCTGCCGAGGTTCGATCCTCGACGCCTCGCATCGTCCCGGTCACCGCGGACGGCACACGGTGGCGGGCAGATACCCGGGTCCGCACGGCGCACCTGGCTCACCTCGTCGGCCGCGACGCACTGGCTGTGATCCCGGCCAAGGTCAGCGCCGACGAGCCGGTGACAATTCTTCCGTTGCCGCACCACTAGTTTCACCGAGAGATCGAACACCCTCGCGGTAGCGCGCGACCACGAGATCGACGATCGCGGCATGCACTCCGAGCGGTGCACCGACGCCGTCGGCTCCGGCGTCGGCGAGACGGTTGTGAAAGAGGCCGCGCGCCAACAGATACGACGCCACGAACACACGTGAGTGCCCGGCTTCTCGCAGGGTCGACACCGCGTCGGACACGGTGGGGGTACTGGTGGCGACGTAGCCGATGCGTACCGGGACTCGGGCGACATCGGCCAACATCGCCGCCGCGCGCCGGTGTTCTTCCAACGCACGAGCATCGGACGATCCTGCGGCAGCGAGCACGATCGGATCGCCCGAGCGCCACCCGGCGTCACGTAGTCGGTCGATCATGACCTCGGCCAGCACCGGGTCGGGTCCGAGCGCACGGGTGACGGCGACCGACGTGTGGGCGCTGTCGGCGATCTCTCGCGGCACATCGGTGTGCACGTGGTAGCCCGACGCGAGGAAAGCGGGAACCACGACCGCGGGCCCGGCGGTGTCGCGCAGCACCTCGGCCGGTGACGGCCCGAGTACGTCGACGAATGCCACGCGCGTTGTACCGATCTGAGTCGACACGGCATCGGCGAGTGCGGCGACCATTTCGACACCACGGGGGTTTCGGGTGCCGTGTGCAACCAGAACAAGAGTCGGTGTCATCAGTACTTTCCCCCTTCTACGACGGCCACTCGATCAGCCGGTTCTTCGGAATCGCAGTCCGTTTCGGTCTCGATGTGATCGAGTGCGATGCGATAGCCACGCTTGACCACGGTCTGAATTGCTTTCGGCGCACCCAGCGAGGACCTGAGTCTGGTCATCGCCGTTTCCACTGCGTGGGTGTCGCCCCCTCCGCCGGGCAGGGACGCCAACAGGTCCTCGCGGGAGACGACGCGTCCTGGATTGCGAGCCAATGTCTTCATCAACGCCATGCCTGCTGGGGACACCGGTCGAACTTCACCGTCGACCACCACGCACTTACCGCGGACACTGACCACGTGTCCGCCCGCATGCAGACGACCGGTGCGCCTCGGCAGTTCTTCGGCGATGTGCCGCGCGAGTGCCCCCAGACGCGCCCGTGTCGGCTGTGTGGTGGCCACGTTCAGCTGTTCGAGGGGCGCGGCCGTCACCGGCCCGACGCACACCGGCAGCACCCTCGATCGCATCGACTGCAGCAAAGGTTCGAGCACACCGTTCTCGTCGGCGCGCATCAGCATCGACGCCACCGCCGGTGCCGAGGTGAAGCTGAGGGCATCGAGATCACCGACGATGACGGCTTCGATCATGCGGTCCATCGGGCTCTGGTCGTCGGGCGCTGTCCAGCGGTAGACCGGCACCGGAACCACCTCGGCTCCCGCGCAGCGCAACACCTCGCAGAAATCGGGGACCGGCTCCCATTCGGTGGTCGCGCCGTGCAGCTGCACGGCGATGCGTTTGCCCTCCACCCCTTCGGCCAACAGATGTTCGAGTACCTCCGCCGAGGATTCCGAGGCGGGCGACCACTCCTCGCGTAGATCGGCTGCTCGGATGGCCCCTTTCGCCTTCGGACCGCGAGCGAGCAGACGGGACGCACCGAGTGCGCGACCCAGTTCTTCTGCCTGCCCCCACCCGTCCGCTGCCTCGACCCAGCCACGAAATCCGATTCCTGTTGTGGCCACGGTGATTTCCGGTGGATCAGCGATGACGGCGGCGGTGACGCGTTCGAGCTCGGCGTCGTCGGCCAGTGGGATGATGCGAATAGCGGGGGCATGCATCACGGTGGCCCCGCGCCGCTCGAGCAGAGTCGCGAACTCCTCGGCTCGACGCGATGCGGTGATCCCGACGGTGAACCCGACCAGAGGCATTGCAGCCCCTGCGATTTCGCTCACGTAGATCCGCCGCGGACCAACACGACGCCCTCGACGCAGGAGACCTCGAACGATCCGAGGGTGACCTGCGGGTCATCGAGGCAGCGGCCGTCGGCCAGCGAGAAAACCTGCTTGAGCAACGGCGATGCGACGGTGGGTTCGCCCCCTCGGTCTCCCACCAGTCCGCGTGACATCACTGCTGCACGCCCGTACGGATCGATGTTGCCCACCGCGAACAGTCGTCCGTCGTCGAGCAGAAACAGCGCCGCCTGGGTGCCTCCTCGCAGGAGCACCGCCACTCCGCGCCCCGGAATCAGCGCGTCGAGCGTGCAGGCCGGGGTCCAATCACGAGCGATGTCGTTCGGTACCGCTGATGGTGACTTCACTGCTGACGAATCGATGACAGTCATGGCGTACCTCCTGATCAGCTATTCCACGTTGCTTGTGTTTCTTGGCCGTTAAGTCGCGATTACTCGTCTGTGCACATGCACTCAGTCTCGTGACCTGCCGGTTGTCAGCTCCCGTATCGGCTCACGCGCCCACTCGTGGCATTCCCATCAGCACGGGCACCTTGCGCGCGCCGGACTCGTCGAACGCGATGGTGGGGTCGGACTCGTCCGGAGCATTGACGAAGGAGACGAACCGACCGAGCTTCTCGTCGTCTTCGAGCACGCCGGCCCACTCGTCCTTGTAGCCGGCGACGTGGCGTTCCATGTCGGCTTCGAGTTCGGCACCGATGCCGAGACTGTCCTCGCACACGACGGCTCTGAGGTGGTCCAGTCCCCCGTCGAGCGATTCGAGCCACGGTGCCGTGCGCTGCAGCCGGTCGGCTGTACGCACGTAGAACATGAGGTAACGGTCGATGTAGCTGACCAGGGTGGCATCGTCGAGGTTGGACGCGAGCAACTGCGCGTGCTTGGGCGACTGACCTCCGTTACCGCCTACGTAGAGGTTCCAACCACCCTCGGTCGCGATGATCCCGACGTCCTTGCCGCGGGCCTCGGCGCATTCGCGAGCGCAGCCCGAGACGCCGAACTTGATCTTGTGCGGCGACCGCAGACCTCGATAGCGGTTCTCCAGATCGACGGCCATCCCCACCGAATCCTGGACGCCGTAACGGCACCAACTCGATCCGACGCAGCTCTTGACCGTCCGCAGCGACTTCCCGTACGCCTGGCCCGACTCCATCCCGGCGTCGACGAGGCGCTTCCAGATCGCCGGCAACTGCTCGACGCGGGCACCGAACATGTCGATGCGCTGCCCTCCGGTCACCTTCGTGTAGAGCCCGAAATCGCGAGCGACCTCGCCGATGACGATGAGCTGTTCCGGAGTGCATTCACCGCCCGGCATCCGGGGCACCACCGAGTAGGTGCCGTTCTTCTGGATGTTGGCCAGGAAGTGATCGTTGGTGTCCTGCAACGACGCCTGCTCGCCGTCGAGAATGTGGTCGGAGGACGTCGACGCGAGAATCGACGCGACGACAGGCTTGCAGATGTCGCAGCCGGTTCCCGAGCCGTACTTGGCGATCAGCGACGAGAAGGTGCGGGTGTTCGTGGCCCGAACGATCTCGTACAGCTCGGCCCTGGACTGAGTGAAGTGCTCGCACAACGACTTCGAGAGGACCACACCGGACGCGGCGAGCAACGACTTGATCGAGGGCAGGCATCCGCCACAGGTGGTACCCGCGGTGGTGCAGCTCTTCACGGCCGCCAGGTCGCAGGCTCCGTCGGCTATCGCGGAGCAGATGGCACCCTTGCTCACACCGTTGCACGAGCAGATCTCGGCGTCGTCGGGCAGTGCACCGATGCCGACCTGCTCGGCGGCAGGTGAGATCAGAGCGCCCGGATCGCCGGGCAACTCGCGACCGACCAGTGGCCGCAACAGCGAGTACGCGGAAGCGTCGCCGACGAGGATGCCGCCGAGCAGGGTCTTCGCGTCGTCGGTGACGACGAGCTTGGCGTACGTGCCTTTGGGGGCATCGCTGAACACCACTTCGAGAGCGCCCGGCGTTGCCGCCATCGCGTCGCCGAAGCTCGCGACGTCGACGCCCATCAGCTTGAGCTTGGTGGACATGTCGGCACCCGGGAATTGCGCTGCGCCGCCGAGCAATCGGTCGGCCACGACCTCCGCCGTCGAATACCCGGGAGCGACCAGTCCGTAGCACCGACCCTCGACCGCAGCGCATTCGCCGATCGCATAGACGGCAGGGTCGGAGGTACTGCAGCCGATGTCGACCATGATGCCGCCGCGCTCACCCACCTCGAGGCCACTCTCACGTGCCAGCCGATCCTGGGGACGCACACCGGCGGAGAACACCAGCAGCGCGGCGTCGATGGTGCTGCCGTCGCTCAACTCGACCGTCAGACCGGCGCTGTCGTTCTCGGAGATCGACGACGTGCCCACTCCCACATGGACGTTCAACCCGAGTTCGGTGACCAGGCGCGCCAACAGCGCGCCGCCACCCTCGTCCACCTGCAGCGGCATCAATCGTGGAGCGAACTCGATGACGTGCGGGGTCATGCCCATCTTCTTCAGCGCATTCGCCGCTTCGAGACCGAGGAGGCCACCGCCGACCACCACACCGACGGCTCCCGGTCCTGCGGCGTCGGCGCGGGCACGGATCTTGTCCAGGTCGTCGAGGGTTCGGTAGACGAAACACGCGGGCAGGTCGTGTCCGGTGATCGGCGGCACGAACGGGTAGGAGCCGGTGGCGAGGACCAGAGCGTCGTACTCGACCGTGTCCCCCGCCGAGGTCACGACGGTGCGGTGGTCGCGGTCGATGCGATCGGCACGTACTCCGGTGCGCATCTCGACGAGGGTGTCACCGGGATAGTCGTTGCCCGCCAGAGCGAGTTCCTTGTGGTCCCAGGCACCGACGTAGGACGACAGTCCCACCCTGTCGTACGCCGCCAGTGCCTCCTCGCACAGCACCGTGACCTTCCACTCGGCCGCCTCGTCACGCGCACGCAACGCTTCGACGAATCGGTGTCCGACCATCCCGTGACCTACCACTACCGCGTTCTTCATTGCGGGTCCTTCCGATCTACGTTGCCGTGCAGTGTGTTTCGTTCTCGCCGGTGATGGATCCTCAGACTGCTACCGGTGCGTCGGCGTCGGCGGAATTGGTCTTGCGCAGGTAGATCGCCCAGGTCACGATCGCGCAGACGATGTAGAAGGCGAGGAACACCCAGAACGCGGTGGTCGCGGACTTCGCGGTGCCCGAGTACGACGCCCGCAGCACCAGGTTGATTCCCACGCCGCCGAGAGCGCCGATCGCGCCGGCGATACCGATGAGCGCACCGGACATCTTGCGCGACCAGTGCTGTTGCTCGTCGACGGTCATGCCCTGAAGCTGAGCGGATTTCGCAGCGAAGATGGCGGGGATCATCTTGTACACCGATCCGTTTCCGAGGCCCGAGAGCAGGAAGAGTGCGATGAATCCGACGACGAAGAGCACCATCACGGTGCCGCTGGCCGCGCCGGGAGTCGAATCGTCCCAGGTACTGGCCGCAACCAGAATCCCGGTGGCGAACGTCATGGCCACGAACGTGTAGAGGGTGATCTTGCCGCCACCGATCTTGTCGGCGAGCTTGCCGCCGAACGGACGCGACAGCGATCCCAGCAACGGTCCGATGAACGCGATCTGAGCGGCCTGCAGCGATGCCTGCGCCTGTTGAGCGGGAGTCGCCGGTGCTCCGTCGGTGAGTCCGGCGAGGAAGTTGATCTGCAGGACCTGCCCGAACGCGAAGCTGAAGCCGATGAACGACCCGAACGTGCCGATGTACAGGAAGGCGATCCACCACGAGTCCGAAAACTTCAGCACGTCGATCATGGAGCGTCCGTTGGTCTTCTGGTTGTCCAGGTTGTCCATGTACAGCGCGGCACCGACGGCGGCAAGCGCGATGAAGACGAGATAGACGGCGCACACGATCTCGGGGGCGGTGTTGCCGATGGTGGCGATGACCAACAGGCCGATGAGCTGGATGACGGGCACACCGATGTTGCCGCCGCCCGCATTCAAGCCGAGCGCCCACCCCTTCTCGCGTTGCGGATAGAACGCGTTGATGTTCGTCATCGAGGATGCGAAGTTACCGCCGCCGAGTCCGGCGAACGCCGCAACGATGATGTAGGTGGTGTACGACGCCGGGTTGAGCATGAAGTACATGGTCAGCACGGTGGGGATCAGGAGCACCAGAGCACTGAAGATGGTCCAGTTACGGCCACCGAACTTGGCCGTGGCGAAGGTGTACGGAATGCGCAGGATCGCGCCGACGAGGGTGGGGACGGCCACCAGGAAGAACTTGCCCGCCGCGTCGATGCCGTAGACCGACAACGGCATGAACAGCACCATCACCGACCAGATCGACCAGATCGAGAATCCGACGTGCTCGGCGATGACCGACCAGATCAGATTGCGCTTGGCGATCTGCTTGCCGCCGGCCTCCCAGGCCTCGACGTCCTCGGAATTCCAGTGCGCGATGTGATGGTTGACGGAGACGGGAACTGTTCCGGGTGGAACAGTCGCCGTGGTGGCTGAGCCGGCATCTGCCGAAGCGCTGCGAGAAAGGCTGGTCACGTGTGGCCTCCTGATCGGTGTGTGAACCGAACATAGGAAAGCCATGTTGCAGCGGCGCTGCGCGCGATGACTCGTTGATTAACTTGGTCTCACGTGCCATCGAGCACCGACGTGAGCTGAAGCGTCAACGCGCACCGAACGTCACCAGGTGTCTTCGAGCATCCTCGGTCGGCAGCACAGAAATCCTCCGACCAGCAGAACCGCTACACATCCGGTCAACAGAACCAACGGCAGTCCCCAGCCCCCGGACTCGGTGTGCAGCAGACCGAACAGAATCGGACCGGTCGAGGACACCACGTAACCCAGCCCCTGGGTGAATCCCGAGAGCGAGGACGAGCCGACGGCCGTGCGCGTCCTGAGGTTGATCAGCGTCAGCGACATCGGGAACGTCATCGTGCCCAGCCCGACCAAGCACACCCACGCGACCGTACCGGCAGTCGGAGACCAGTGCAGGCCCGCGAACCCGCCGAGGTAGCACGCCGCGGCAACCATCACGATGCCGTACGGATTGCGCACGCGCGCACAGAGCGTCGGCGCGGCCAGCGACGTGATCAGTCCCATCGCTCCGAACGCCGCCACCGACGCACCGGCCAAGCCTTCTCCGATCCCCGCATCGATGAGGAGCGTCGGCAACCAGGTGAGCATGGAGTAGGTGATCAGGGAGGTCATTGCGAACATCATCACCATCCCCCACGCCAGAGAGGACCGGTGGATTCGGCCGCTCGGCGATGCGTGGACCGACGCCGACCCGGCCTCACCGGAGACGTCCTTCTCGTCGCGGCCGCGTCGGGCGATGACGACACCGAGCCACGGCAGCGCGGCGGCCAGGCCGACGACGGCCCAGATCCCGATGGAGATGCGCCAACCGTGCGCGTCGGCGATGGGGACGGCCAGCAGCGGCGGAACCATGGTGCTGACCTGCATGGCGCAGATGTAGATGGTGCTGACGACGGCGAGCCGCTCGGAGAAATACCGCTTGACCAACGGCGGGATGACGACGTTTCCGATGCCCATGCCCGCGAGAGCGATCGCGGACAGCGCGAGCAGAGACTCGGTGTTCGGCGCGAACGCACGAGTGGCCATACCGATCGTGGTCAGCGCCATCGCCAGCAGAGCTGCCCGCTCCAGGCCGGTGCGCTTGGCGAGAAGCGGCGTGGCCAGGCCGAAGACGGCGAACATCGCCGGAGGCAACATGCCGACGATGCCGATGACGGTGGTGCCGAACTGGAGGTCGGTGCCGATTCTGCCGAACAGCGGGCTGATCGAGGTGACGGCGGCGCGCAGAGTCAGCGCGGACACCACGATCGCGGAGAAGACGAGTACTCGACCACGCACGAGCGAGGTACCGACGAGGCGGGTATCGGGGGCGGTGGGCGCACTCACCGCGTAATCATAGGATGACCGGATCATCGGGTGCAAAGCAGTACTATCGACGCTGCAACGTCCCCGGCATGAGGAGTCCACGTGCGGCAGGTCCAGCGATCGAGCCTGATCTCCCAGGTCACCGCTCAGCTGCGCGAAGAGATCACGTCGCAGCGATGGCCGGTGGGTACCCGCATCCCCACCGAACCCGAACTGTGCGAGATCACCGGCACCGGGCGCAACACTGTGCGCGAGGCCGTGCAGGCACTCGTGCACGCCGGCATGGTCGAACGCAGGCAGGGTTCGGGCACCTTCGTCATGACGTGCTCCGACCTCGGCGGAACCCTGGGAAAGTACTTCTCGGACGCCAGGCACCGCGATGTCACCGAACTACGCGAAACCTTGGAAGTCACTGCGGCGGCTCTTGCGGCCGACCGACGCGACGACGACGACATCCGTGCCATGCTCGGCGCGCTGGCCGATCGCAACGCGGCGTGGTCCGACGAAACTCCGTTGGCCGATGCAGTTCGGATCGACGCACGCCTGCACCGCGCCATCGTCGCGGCCAGCCACAACGCCATCTATCTGGAGTTCTACGATTCGCTGCTACCGGTGATCCACGACGCCATGCGCCACCACGCCATCGAGCACGACGACGATTACATCGACGAACACACGGCGCTCGTGGAGGCGGTGATCGCCGGTGACGCGGCCCGCGCGATGCAGGCCGCTCGATCACTGTTCCACGAACTCTCCGAATCACCGGCTCGCGCAGCGGAAGTCAGAGAATAAGGCGTACCAGATCCGCCGTTCGCGCCAAGCCGGGGAACGCCTCGGACGTCGAACGCGGATGAAGCGCGTGCACCGCGAGACGAAACATCAACGCGCGCAGCAACATCTGCGGCCATTCCGGTAGATCGTCCCAGCGGTTGACCAGACCGTCGTCCGCGTCACCCCAGGAAAGGGCGTCCACCACGGCCACCCCGGCAGCCCAGGGCGCAGGACGCCAGTACGGGGTGATGTCGCTGATCCCTGGTGCCTCGCTACCCGAGAACAAGACCGTTCCGAACAGATCACCGTGTACCAACTGGTCCGGTGACTCGACGGGCTTGCGTAGTGTCGCAAGCTGTTTGACCAATTCCAGGCTGCTCTTGCCATCACTGGACGACGGCTCGGGTGCGCCGGCGCCGCGAGCAGAGCGCAGCGGGACCGCTTCCCAAGCAGCTCTGTCGGCAGCAACGAAAACATCCACGTCGGCCCACGGGGCCACGGGAGGCTGAACCAGAAATCGCGGTCGCTCGAGTTGCGCGGTCGCCGCGTGCAACCGCATCGACAACGAGACCACCTCGTCGTGACGAGGCTCCGGTTCGCCGGCGACGAACGTGTCTGCGCGCCAGCCCGACACGACGTATCGGCCGTCGGTCGACCGGACCGGTCGGGCGAGACGGACCCCGTCCACGGTCAATGTCTCGCGCACCTTGGCCGACCATGCGGCGCGGGCATGGTCTGCCACCGGGGACAGGACGACGTCGCCCAGACGCCATCCACCGTCCCAATCCGCACCGAGTGGTGCAGGCTCGACATCGCGCAGCCCGAACGTAGAGATCACGTGCTGAGGAGGTTCGACAGAGCTCACGAGCGCCACGCTACCGCCGATCGCGGTGCCGCTGCGGACGACGCGCACACGCGACACATCAGTACATGGGCAAACCAGGATCGATCTGCTGGGCCCACTCCACTATTCCGCCGTGCAGATGGGCGGCGTCCGAGAAACCGGCTGCCACGAGGGCGGAGAGCACCTCGGCGGACCTGATGCCGGTTTTGCAGTAGAGCACGATGGGGATGTGCTGCGGTAGATCCGACATCGCCGCCCCCGACAGGATTCGACCCTTGGGAATCGAGCGCGCACCGTCGATGCGGACGATGTCCCACTCCACCGGCTCACGCACGTCGATGAGGGCGATCTCGCGACCGGACTGCATCATTGCGTGCAGCTCCGCCGGAGTGACCGATTCGCCGGTGGACTCGGCGGCCGGCACCACTCCGCAGAATGCCTCGTAATCGATCAGCTCGGTGATCGGCGTTCGATGCGGGTCCCGAGTCAGACCGACGGTTCGATAGCTCATCGCCAGTGCGTCGTAGATCATCAACCGACCCAGCAACGTCTCGCCGAGTCCGGTGATCAGCTTGATCGCCTCGGTGACCATGATCGACCCGATCGACGCGCACAGCACCCCCAGCACCCCACCTTCGGCACACGAGGGCACCATGCCGGGCGGTGGAGCCTCGGGGTACAGGTCGCGATAGTTGATACCTGCGTCGCCGGGGGCTCGATCCCAGAACACCGACACCTGCCCCTCGAACCGGTAGATCGAACCCCATACATAGGGGATCCCGACCAGCGCGGCCGCGTCGTTGACGAGGTATCGGGTGGCGAAGTTGTCGGTCCCGTCGAGCACGAGGTCGTACTGCCGAAAGAGCTCGAGTGCGTTCGACGAGTCGAGTCGAACACGGTGCAGCGTCACCTCGACGCCGTCGTTGAGTTCGAGAATCGAGTCTCTCGCGCTGTCGGCCTTCGGGCGACCCACGTCGGACCGGCCGTGGATGATCTGCCGTTGCAGGTTCGACAGTTCGACGTCGTCGAATTCCACGACGCCCAGAGTCCCGACACCGGCGGCCGCGAGGTACAGCAGTGCGGGTGAGCCCAGTCCCCCGGCACCGACGACGAGCACGCGGGCGTTGCGCAGTCGCTTCTGACCGTCGGTTCCCACACTGGGAATGATCAGGTGCCGGCTGTACCGGGCGACGTCCTCGGGCGACAGTTCGCCTGCGGGTTCGACCAGCGGGGGTAGATGGACCACGACGCAGCGACGCTCCTCGACTCGACACGGCGGCCGGTGACCCGGCGCGATACGTTCGAATCTAACTCAGCCTGTCCGAGTTCCAGCCGATCAGCCTCGCGGGTAGGGCCACGGATTGAATCGGCATGTCTTGCCGTCCATCGGAACGACGCCCGCTGGGTCCAGTCGCGCGATGTCGTCGTTGTTCGTTCCGAATGTCTGCTGCATCATCACCGGAGCGAGCCCACCGTCGGTCTCGCACGGTTGGTGCTGCTGGTAGCCGATCGCGTGGCCGACCTCGTGATTGATCTGGTACTGGCGGTACGAGCCGATGTCGCCCTGGAACGAGATCGCCCCACGCACCCACCTCGGCTCGTTGAGCACCACTCGCTCGATGCCGGGGTTGTAGCAGGAGACCTCGAGCTGAATGTCGTAACCGCAGGCCTGCCGGATCGACATCTGCGACGTCAGCGAGATTCTGAAGTCGGGATCGCCCTGATCGATGCGACGGAATCCGAACCGTGGATCGTTGGTCCAACTCTTGGGGTTGGCGAGGGTCTGATCCACCAAGCGGCCGAACGACTCGTCGCCGCCGAACCCGACCGTGTCCACGCCGTCCTCGACCTCGACCGTGTAGGTGAACACCCGCTCGGTCCCCTGACCCACCTGCTCCGTTGTCCCCGGCACGGTGTGCCACGTTCCGGCCCCCTCAACCGCGAACGGACCACCGTCGGGTAGTTCACCCGACGATATCGACGCTGCGAAGTTACCGTCGGCCTGCGGCGGAACGCCGATGATTCCGGTACCCGACGTCGTATCCGAACTCAAGGTGCCGAATCCGGGATCGGCGTTGGTGGATTGCGCTGCGGTGCCGGTGACGGGGTCACCGGTCCGCACGGCATCGAACACGACGAGCGCGGTCACCACGATCAGAATCGGCACCGCGTACGCCCGCCAGCCGTACGTGGACGCGAACTTTCCGAGCTTGCTCTGCTTCCTGATGTCACGATCCGGTCGACGACTGCGCAGCTTGACCTCGCGTTGCGTCGGATCCCACTGCGCGCGGAGCGGTTGATGCGACCCGCGACTGCCCACGCTGCGTGGGAAATCGTCCGTGCGATCGTCGTAACCGTCGTCGACGCCGTCCGACTGCACACCACCGCGGATACGCGGCCCGCCTCGGTCAGTCACTCGAACACGATCTCACAATCCTCACCGCCCGCTGCTCGGCACGCCGATACCGGGAATGGAACTATCGGGTTTTCGGTACGAAAACATCGTACGAACAAACCGCTCGACATGTTCCGGTATCGCCCACTTTCCGCAACGGTCCCCCAGGATCCCGTGGGTGCCGGCCGCCACGAGTATCGTTGCCCGTGATCTGCGCTACGAGCGGTCCGAACCGACGGCCACCCGCCGGAAGTTCATGCCGGACCGTTCGTTGTCGAACCAAGACGAGCGCAGCTGTCGACGCGGATGGGAACATAATTGATGACAGATCTCGACGACCGGAGGTCTTCGGACCGGCCGGCCACCACCGGCAATCGGCGCGGCGCACGGCTGCCTCGCGATGCCCGTCGGGCGCAACTGCTCGCTGCGGCGAGCGAGATATTCGTGACCCGTGGGTACCACGCATCCGGAATGGACGAGATCGCCGAATGCGCGGGCGTCAGTAAGCCGGTCCTGTATCAGCACTTTCCCGGAAAACTCGAGCTGTATCTGGCGGTGCTGCAGAGTTACGTCGACACCCTGATCGCAGGAGTACGACAGGCTCTGCGCTCGACCACGGACAACAAGCAACGAGTTCGTGCCGCGGTGCTGGCGTTCTACGACTTCGTCGACACCGATACACAGGGATTCCGCCTGGTCTTCGAATCCGATCTGATGGGCGACCCGCAGGTCAATGCACGCGTCGAGCAGGCAACCGAAGCGTGCGTCGATGCCGTCTTCGACCTCGTTGCCCACGATTCCGGACTCGATCCCTATCGAGCTCGCGTACTGGCCGTAGGCCTGGTCGGTGCCAGTCAGTTCACTGCTCGGTACTGGCTCGAAGCCGACCGGCCGATCTCGAAGGAAGACGCCGTCGACACCACGGTTTCGCTGGCCTGGGGCGGTCTGTCGCACGTTCCCCTGCAGGCACCGTAGCCTCGCAACCCGCAAACTCGACACGCCCCTCACTCGCATCGAGTGAGGGGCGTGTTCTGCGTTCCGAGCAGTCTCAGGCGGTCGCGAATCCGACCTTCCGAGAATCGGACGGACCGATCTCGACGTACGACACCTTGGAAGACTGGATCAAGAACTTGCGTCCCTTCTCGTCCTCCAACGCCAGCACTCCGTCCTTACCGGCGAAGGCGGTCGATACGAGCGCTTCGACCTCGGCCGGGGACTGCGTGCTGTTCACGACGAGCTCACGGGAACTCTCCGAAACACCGATCTTGACCTCCACGGTCAACCTCCGAACTCTCGACAACTCTGCTCACGCCAGGCTAGTGCAGCGGCGTCGAGCCAGACGCCCGACGCCCTGTGCTGTCAGCGAACACAGTCCTGTGCGGTCAGTCGAGGCCGAGTGAGGACATCCGTTCCGCGTGTTGTTCCTGCATGCGATCGAACAGTGCGACGACACCGTTGAGGTCTCCCGATGCGGTGATGACGAGATCGGTCAGCGACTCACGGCGAGCGAGCACGAACTGCGCCTGGGTGATTGCCTCACCGAGCAGACGACGACCCCACAGCATCAATCGCGCCTTCTCCTGCGAGCTCGCACGAACCCGATCGGACACCTCGTGCACCACGAATTCCGAGTGCCCGGTCTCGGCCAGCACGTCGCGGACGATCTCGGCCACGTCGGGGGTGAGACTGTGCGCGATCTGCCGGTAGAAATCGGCCGCGATGCCGTCGCCCACGTACGCCTTGACCAACGACTCCAACCACGTCGACGGCGTCGTCGACTCGTGGTACTCGTCCAGGGCGCGAACGAACGGGTCCATCGAGGCGTAGACGTCGAGACCACGATCGGACAAGGCTCTCTGCAACGTCTCGAAGTGGCTCATCTCCGCAGCCGCCATGCTCGCGAGCGCGACGCGACCCTCCATCGACGGAGCCATTCGAGCGTCGTCCGCCAGGCGATAGAACGCGGAAATCTCGCCGTACGCGAGCACCGCGAACAGATCCGGAATACCGGGGTGATCGTGCGCGATCGACGGCTCGACTCGATCCGACTCGGGCGACTCGACGACAGTGGTGGGTGAAACTGCGGACGACGGCTCCGACGAATGGGCTCCCATGGCTGGCAATCGTAGTCCGGTGCCCGACGCCTCGTCGCGGCGCGCGCTGGACCTACCGTGACCTGCCGACAATGGAGAATTCCGTTCGGCAAGCTACCATGGTGCTCGATCGTCACTCGCGGACCGATGAAACGGACCGAAGAAGCACACGACGGTCATCGATAATGTGTGCGCACCTGATCCGGGTCGCCTCGACAGCTTCGCCGCAGCGGACATCGCAGTTCGCGGCCGCGCTGAGGCTGACGGCGACATCACATCGGATCGAGGGCATCGACTTCGGCCGGCAATAGGCCTATGCCCTTCCTCGTGCGCACGTTCGACCACGAGGAAGGCCAGTCCCCTGAGCAAGATAGTCATCGACCAAGAATCCGACACCGGCGACACCACGCTGTCGGCGCAGCTGGACGACAAGCACGTACCCCCCACTTTCGCCGAACTGAACGTTGACCCCACCATCGTTCGCGCGCTCTCCGAGATGGGAATCGAGCGGACGTTCGCCATCCAGGAGTTGACGCTGCCGCTCGCCATCGCGGGCGACGACCTCATCGGTCAGGCACGCACCGGAATGGGCAAGACGTTCGGCTTCGGTGTGCCTCTGCTGCACCGACTCGCCACGGACAACTCCGGTACCTCCCCGCTCGACGGCACTCCCCGCGCCCTGGTGATCGTGCCGACCCGTGAACTGTGCGTTCAGGTCAGCTCCGACCTCGAGAACGCATCCAAGTACCTCAGCGGCGCGAACGGCCCCGTCAAGGTGCTCTCCATCTACGGTGGCCGTCCGTACGAGGCGCAGATCAGCGCGTTGCAGAACGGCGTCGACGTCGTCGTCGGCACCCCGGGCCGACTGCTCGACCTCGCCAAGCAGAACCACC
This sequence comes from Rhodococcus sp. 05-2254-6, assembly GCF_002258565.1. NCBI lineage: Bacteria > Bacillati > Actinomycetota > Actinomycetes > Mycobacteriales > Nocardiaceae > Rhodococcus > Rhodococcus sp. 05-2254-6. The sequence goes on along the minus strand of NZ_NOZF01000174.1, from coordinate 56,724 downwards.
TGATCCTCGGCAAGGTCGGAGTCCTGGTCCTCGACGAGGCCGACGAGATGCTCGACCTCGGGTTCCTCCCCGACATCGAGCGCATCCTCGGCATGGTTCCCGACAAGCGTCAGACGATGCTGTTCTCGGCGACGATGCCCGGCCCCATCATCACTCTGGCCCGGACGTTCCTGACTCAGCCGACGCACATCCGCGCCGAAGAGGCGGAGTCCTCGGCCGTCCACGACCGCACCGCCCAGCACGTCTACCGGGCCCACGCCCTCGACAAGGTCGAGATGGTCGCCAAAGTTCTCAAGGCCGAGGGTCGCGGCGCGACCATGGTGTTCACCCGCACCAAGCGCACCGCCCAGAAGGTCGCCGACGAGCTGGCCGAGCGCGGATACTCGGTCGGTGCCGTGCACGGTGACCTCGGCCAGGTCCAGCGCGAGAAGGCCCTCAAGTCGTTCCGGACGGGCAAGATCGACGTTCTGGTGGCGACCGACGTCGCGGCCCGCGGTATCGACATCGACGACGTCACCCACGTCATCAACTACCAGTGCCCCGAGGACGAGAAGACCTACGTGCACCGCATCGGCCGCACCGGCCGTGCCGGGCGCACCGGCATCGCGGTCACCCTGGTCGACTGGGACGACATCCCCCGTTGGCAGCTGATCGACAAGGCGCTCGATCTCGGCATGCCGGATCCGGTCGAGACCTACTCGAGCTCGCCGCACCTGTTCACCGACCTCGGTATCGCCACCGACGCCACCGGCACGGTACGCAAGGCACCCTCGCGCGCCCCGGAGAAGGCGGACGACGGCGAGGCGACGGCAGCGCCTGCGGCCGACGCGTCTTCGGCTACCAAGCCGCGCCGCTCACGCAGTCGGCGTCGCACCCGCGCAGGGCAGGACGGCGACAACACCGCCGCAACCAGCGTTGCGCAGAACGATTCCGCACCGGCAACGAAATCGGTTGCCGAACAGTCGGATACGTCCGATGCGGCGTCCGCGGACACGGTCACCAAGACTGCGCCGCGCCGCCGCAGGCGTCGTCGCCCCAGTGGATCGTCCGCCGACGCCGGACCCTCGACTGCGAGCGCGTCGGAGTAATCTCCCGCCGTGCTGGCTCCAGAACGAAGGACGAGAACCGACCTCGTCGTCGCCGCCGTCATCGCGGTGGTGGTAGTGGTTGCCGCGAGCATCGCCTGGTTCACCGGTGATGCTCGCGGAACCACATCGATCCCGGCCGAGGAGCCGCTGGCTCAGGCCGAGCCCGCGCTCGCGGTGCCCACTGCGCTCACCGAACTGTGGCGTGCGCCGAGTGCAGCGACGGATTCGACGCGAACCCCACTCCCTGTCGTCACCGGGTCCACGGTCGTGACGGCGGACGGGGGCTCCGTCCTCGGCCGCGATCCACGGTCAGGAGAGCCATCCTGGTCGTACTCGAGAGATCTCCCGCTCTGCTCGGTGGTCTCGTCGTGGAACACCGCGGTCACGGTCTACCGCGACGACCGCGGTTGCTCTCAGGTCACCGAACTCGACGGGCCGACCGGAGAGCGCAAGGCGCAGCGCACTTCCGACGCCGACGATGCGGTCCGCCTGTCCTCCGATGGCACCTACGTGACGTCGAGGGGCGACACGCGCATGGAGCTGTGGCGGTCGGACATGGTGCGCACCCTCGAATACGGTCGAGTCGATGCCCCGGTCAATCCGGGTAGTCAGCCGCGAACCGGGTGCACGCTGCTGTCCTCGGCGTCGACGAACTCGCGGACGGCTGTGCTCGAACAGTGCCCGGGAGAGACCGCTGCCCGATTGTCGCTGATGAATCCTGCGCCCAAGGACGCCGGTAAACCTGAGGAGTACGGGTCGACGGTGGTACCGGAACTCGTCCCCCGATCCGACGCACCCACTGCCGGGCAGATCATCGCGATCACGGGCAGCGTTGTCGCGCTGTACATTCCAGCGGAAAACGGCGCGCCCGACCGGGTAGGACTCTACGACGACGCGGCCGCGAAACTGTCCGAATTCACTCTTCCGACCGGCTCCTCCCCTACCCCGGATCTTCCTGCGACGAAGGCAGGTTCGGCTCTCACCTGGTTCACCGGCACGGGGGTCCAGGCGTTCGATTCCAACAACCTGAGCCCTCTCTGGACCGTCCCCGGAGCCCTCGGAAGTGGAGCGGTCATGGCAGGCCGACTCCTGTTACCGGTGCCCGACGGCATCTCGGTGGTCGATCTCTCCACCGGTGTCAGGGTGGCCGACATTCCGGTCGACCGAGGCGATTACGACGGCCCGATACAGATGTCGGTGATCGGCGATGTGGTCGTCGAGCAACGCGGTTCCGACGTGGTCGCTCTCGGCTGACCCGCCGGCACGGGCTTCGTTCTACTCCGCCGGATCATAGGTCTTCAGATCGGCTTGACCGTCCCAGTACGCCAGCAGATTCTCGGCAAGTTCTCGATAGGCCTGTGCGCCCTTGTTCTTTCGTCCCGAGAGTACCGTCGCGCCCGAGGCACTGGCCTCGGCGAAGCGTACGGTCCGCGGAATCGGCGGTGCTAGAACCGGCAACGAGTAGCGGTCCGAGACGTCGCCGAGCACATCCCTGCTGTGCGTGGTGCGGGCGTCGAACAGTGTGGGAAGGGCACCGAGCAGCGTCAGATCGGGGTTGGTGATCTGTTGCACCTCGGACACCGTTCGCAACAACTGCCCGACCCCGCGATGAGCGAGAGTCTCGCACTGCAGGGGCACGAGCACCGACTGTGCGGCGGTGAGGCCGTTGAGGGTCAGCACCCCCAACGACGGCGGACAATCGATGACGACGACATCGAAGTCCGCGAGGATCGGCGCGAGTGCACGCTTGAGCGCGAACTCACGACCCGCGCGCATCAGCAGCAGGGCTTCCGCACCTGCGAGATCGATCGTCGCCGGAAGCAGAACGATTCCTTCCGCAGTCTCGATCAGCACGTCCTCGACCTTCGCATCCCCGGTCAGCACCTCGTGCACCGAGGAATCGAGCTTGTCGGGATTGTGTCCGAGAGAGAACGTCAGACAGCCCTGCGGGTCGAGGTCGACCACCAGGACTCGTCGATCGAGAGCATGCAGCGCCGCCGCGAGCGAAGCCACCGTGGTGGTCTTGGCGACGCCGCCCTTCTGATTCGCAACCGCGAGAATTGTCGTCACGGCCCTGATCCTTGCTTACATCGAGCCGATGAGCGAGGGTTCGGCATCTCTCGGGCGCGTCAGTGCAGCGAGATCGGTGCCGCGGACCGCTCGGTCACGTGCTTCGTCCGGGGCAGGAAGAAGGCGGGAACGAACGTGACGACGATCAGAACCAACGCGACCATGAAGGTGGTCCCGAAGGCCCTGGCCGAGATGTCGAAGGCCTCGATCTGGCTGGTTGCGGTCAGTGCGGGCTTCTGCTGAGCGGTCAGCACCACCGACATCAGTGCGGTACCTATCGACCCGGCCGCTTGCTGGACGATGTTCATCAACGTCGAGCCCCGCGCAACCGTCTCGTCGGTCAACGTCTGCAGCGCAGCCGTCATGATCGGCATCATCGTCGAACCGAGTCCGAGTCCCATGACGAACAGTGCACCGATCAGCAAGGTGTACGAGGTGTCGGTGCCGACCCGAGTGAACACCGCCATCCCTGCGGTGATGAGCACCATCCCCACCAGCACGATCCTGCCGGGACCGAACTTGTCGGCGATCACTCCGGCGATCGGCATCGCGATCATCGCGCCGATGCCCTGTGGTGCGAGCAGCAGCCCGGCAGTCAACGTCGTTTCTCCACGAAGCAGGAAATAGCTCGGGAACAGCAGACCCGCGCCCATGAAGGCGACCATGAAGAGCGTCGTGGTGATCACGGCCACGGTGAGCGACCTGTTCCGGAACAGCCGTAGATCGATCAGGGGATGCTGCACGCGCAGTGCATGGAACACGAACAGAACGATCAACACGAGTCCGACGATGACCGGGACCAGCACCTTCACCGCGAGAACGGTTTCGGTTTCGACGACCGAGGACGCGCCGTAGAGGAACAGTGCGAGGCCGGGCGAGAGCATCAGCATGCCGCGGAAATCGAAGGACTCGGACGGAGTCGGGTTGTCCTTGGGGAAGATCAGCACGGCCGCGATCAGAGCGAGGATGCCGATCGGCAGATTGATGAGGAAGATCCAGTGCCAACTCGCCGCCTCGATCAGCCAGCCTCCGAGGATCGGCCCCGCGATGGGCCCGATGAGCATCGGGACACCGAGCACGGCCATCACGCGCCCGATCCGCTCCGGGCCTGCGGCGCGCGTCATGATCGTCATGCCCAGTGGCATCAGCATGCCTCCGCCGAGGCCCTGCAGCACTCGGAAGACGATGAGCGAGGTGATGTCCCACGCGAAGCTGCACAGCACCGAACCGAGGACGAACAGCACCAGCGCCGTGATGTAGAGGCGCTTGGTTCCGAACCGATCGGCAGCCCACCCCGTCAGCGGTATGACGGTGGCCAGGGCGAGCGTGTAGCCCGTCATCGTCCACGCGGCATTGGCGTAGGTGGTCTCGAAGACGTCGGTGAAGGTCCGGAGCGCGACGCTGACGACGGTGACGTCGAGTATCGACATGATGGCCCCGAGCACGACGACCCCGGCGATCTTCAGCAACGCGCCGTCGAGCTTCTCCGGAGAATCGGGCGACGCGGGCTTCTGCAGGTCGGTCATGGTTCTCCAAGTCGATGAGAAGGAGCTGTGCGGCACGACGGACAGAGCTGCGTCGCCCATGGCAGTGACGATTCGGAACGAGAGTAACCGGCCGGTAGGTCTGTACTCAATCGACAAATCGGACACATCCGCAGGTCGACTATGACAAGGGCCACATCACGCGGGCAGGCATGATCGTTCCATGACCACACACGGCGGCGTCGAGGCAGGCAGAGTCGTTCTACTCCGGCACGGCGAGACCGAATGGGCTCTGGCCGGCAAGCACACCGGTAACACCGACGTCCCCCTCACCAGCGTCGGCGAGCAACAGGCCGTCGAGGCCGGATCGCTGCTCCGATTACTGAACCTGCGCGATCCTCTGGTGATCACGAGCCCGCGAGAGCGCGCACGTCGAACCGCCGAGCTCGCAGGCCTGGAGGTCGATCGGGAGTGGGATGCGTTGTCGGAGTGGGACTACGGAGAATACGAAGGCATCACGTCGACGCAGATCCACGAAACTGTGCCGCACTGGACCGTCTGGACGCATCCATGTCCGGGTGGTGAGTCCATCGGTGACATCGCCGTACGCGTCGACATGGTGCTCTCGGTCGTCCTGCCGCTGTTGAGCGGCCGCGACGTCGTGTTGGTCGGTCACGGCCACTTCTCGCGCGCACTGATCGCCGGCTGGACCGAGGCCCCCATCACCGAGGGCAAACGCTTCGCCCTCTCGCCCGCCGCGTACTCGTTGCTCGGCTTCGAGCATTCGTTCCGCCAGCTCGTCGCGCACAACGTGCACCCGTCGATCCTCACCGCCGCCACGGCACCGAAAGGAAACCCAGGATGATTCGCCGCGCCACCGAGGCCGATGTTCCCGCCGTCACCGCTCTCGTGCACGAACTCGCCGCCTACGAGAAGTCGTCCTCGCTGTGCACCGTTCGAGACGAGCAGCTTCGCGCCGCTCTGTTCGGAGCGCAGCCGTCGGTGTTCGCACACGTCGCCGAGCACGAGGGGACGGTGGTGGGATGCGCGTTGTGGTTCCTGAACTTCTCCACGTGGGACGGAGTCAACGGAATCTATCTGGAGGATCTCTACGTGCAACCCGCCGCGCGGGGAGAAGGCTTCGGAACTGCACTGCTCGCCGCATTGGCCGCCGAATGCGTCGACCGGCAGTACACGCGGTTGGCCTGGTCGGTTCTGGACTGGAACACCCCGTCGATCGGCTTCTACCGGTCGCTCGGGGCAGATCCCCAGGACGAATGGACGACGTTCCGCCTGACCGAGGATGCATTGTCCGAGTTGGCCATCCAGGCGCGTTGAACGACTACGTCAGCGGAGGTCGTCGTCGACGTCGCTGTATTCGGCGGCCATCCACCGAGAGGACGGCGGGCTGAACAGCAAGACGAGCACGCCGACGACCACGACTCCTAGGGCGACGCCGTAGACGGTCTGGTGCGATCCGGTCAACAGCGACCACACGACGGGCAGCAGCAACAGCTGTACGACCGTGGCGATGGATCGTCCCCAGCGTTTTCCGAGGACCAGGGCAACGCCTGCGGCGCCGACTCCGATGCCCAGGACACCGAACCACCCGGCGGTGCCGTACCCGTTGGCCACTGCGTTCTCTCCCTCTCCGGAGAACGCTCGGACGAGTAGGACGATCGCGGCCACCAACGACGCCACGCCCTGCGCCGCGACGAGCGCCCCGGCGGATCGAAACGTGGCCGGCGGGGTGAGGTTCTCGGGTGAGGTGGACACGCGACCAGCCTAGGCAACCGGGAGTGGAGCCTGCGGAACGACCCAGGGGCGGGAGTGGAGCCTGCGGAACGACCCAGGGGCGGGAGTGGAGCTTGCGGAACGACCCAGGTGACCGGAGTGGAGCGTGCGGAACGACCCGGTTAGTGTCATTGCTCGTGCGTGCGCTGCTGATCGTCAATCCCAATGCGACTTCTACGACTGCTGCGGCTCGGGATCTGTTGGCTCATGCGTTGTCGAGTCGGGTGCGGGTGACGGTTGCGCAGACGACTCATCGTGATCATGCGTCGGAGCTGGCTCGGGGTGCCCGTGAGGACGGGATGGGGTTGGTGATCGTTCACGGTGGTGACGGGACGGTCAACGAGGTGATCAACGGTTTGCTCGGGGTGCCGTTGCCGACGTCGATGCAGGCGGTGACGATCGGTGTGATTCCGCCGATCGCGGTCGTTCCTGGCGGCAGTGCGAATGTGTTCGCTCGTTCGTTGGGTATCGAGGCCGATCCGGTGGCGGCGACGAATCAGTTGATCGGGCTGCTCGATGCACGGGCGCGGCGGACGATCGGGTTGGGGCATTGCGACAATCGCTGGTTCACCTTCAACGCGGGTATGGGTCTGGATGCCGATGTGTGTCGGGCGATCGATGCCGGCCGTAAGGACGGCAAGCCGGTGTCTGCGACGCGGTATCTGCGGTCGGCTGTGCAGGAGTTCTTCAAGCACAAGCGGCAGCCGGCTCGGTTGACGGTGGAGGTTCCGGGTCGGGATCCGTTCGAGGGAGTCCACTATGCGTTCGTGTCGAATTCGAGTCCGTGGACTTATTTGAACCAGAGGCCGGTGCACACCAATCCGGGTACCGGTTTCGATTCGGGTCTCGGAGTGTTCGGTATGCGCTCGACTGCGTTGTTCCCGACGTTGCGGGTCTCTCGCCAGCTGCTTGCCAAAGGCGCAGAACCGAAGTCTCGCAAGCTGATTCGCATCGACGATGTACCGAGCGTCCGAATTTCCTCCACAGAACCGGTCGGTTTGCAGATGGACGGCGACTACCTGGGCGAACGCACCGAGGCCGAGTTCTTCTCCACTCCCGACGCGCTGCAGGTGGTTGCGCCGAGCATGTGAGGGCATCGTGTGCCGAGCCACACTGAGGCGCAGAGCGCACTTTCTGTGAAATCACGAGCGAAATCTGTTCACTCGGGGTACAAAGGAGCGCAGAAGGCTAAAGCGAGCCTAACAGAGTGAGCTTGACCACGGTCACGCGCGTACCCCTTGACTTCACCTGAGTTCGTGAAAGCATTCACAAGCAACAGTGCGGAAACATTGGTTACCCACTCGTGAACAGAAGAGAAACGAAACGGCGCTACGGCGCCCGGTAAGGAGCAGAGGATGGACTGGCGCCACAAGGCTATTTGTCGCGATGAAGATCCGGAACTATTTTTCCCGGTGGGAAACAGTGGTCCGGCGCTCGCGCAGATCGCCGATGCCAAAGTCGTCTGTACTCGGTGCCCCGTCACCGCTGAATGCCTGTCCTGGGCACTCGAATCCGGCCAGGACGCAGGAGTATGGGGCGCAATGAGTGAAGACGAGCGCCGTGCACTCAAGCGACGCAACGCACGTACGCGCGCACGCAGCTCCGTCTAGGACGCGAAACCAGCACACGCTCGAGGCCCGGTATCCGCTGTAGCGGATACCGGGCTTTCTGCGTTCCACGGGCCTCCAGCGTCCCTCTGGCGGTCGAAGAGCCCGTTACGCACTGTTCACCGAACGTGCATCAGGGCCTGGGCACACGCCGTCCCAGAGGAACCCTCAGCATCGCGTCGGTTCCCCCACCCGCCGCGGGATGCAGACCCAGCGATCCGTTCAGCTCCACCGAGACCAGAGTGCGCACGATCTGCAGTCCGAGGCCGTCCGAACGTTCCAGAGAGAACCCGGTGGGCAGACCGCGCCCGTCGTCGTGGATGACCACATCCAGCCATTTCGCGGACCGGTCGGCTCCGATTCGGACGACACCGGCCGACCCGGCGTCGAATCCATGCTCCATCGCGTTCTGCACCAGCTCTGTGAGCACCATCACCAAGGGCGTCGCGCGTTCGGCCGAGAAGACTCCGAGTTTGCCCTCGCGCACCACTCGCACCCTCGGATTGACCGTGGCTATATCCAGCATGATCGGCACCAATCGATCGACGATCTCGTCGAGGTCCACTTCCTCGTCCACCGACATCGACAGCATTTCGTGCACGAGTGCAATGGACGTGACTCGACGGACCGACTCGGACAACGCCGTGCGCGCTTCCTCGTTCTCGAGTCGGCGCGACTGAAGTCGGAGCAGCGCCGCCACCGTCTGCAAGTTGTTCTTCACCCGATGGTGGATCTCCCGGATGGTCGCGTCCTTGCTGAGCAGAGCACGATCGCGGCGCTTGACCTCGGTGACGTCGCGGATCAACACGGCCGCCCCGGCAGACCTTCCGCGCGGCTGCAGGGCCAGCGTGCGCACGAGAACTGTGGCACCGCGGGCATCGACCTCCATCCGATGTCCCACGTTGCCGTTGAGCGACGACCTGATGTGATCGGCCACTTCCTGCGAGTCGAAAGGGTCGGTGACCAGCGACCGCGTGACCGACGCCAGATCCCGGCCGGACAGCTCGGTCGTCAATCCCATCCGGTGGTACGCCGAGAGGGCGTTGGGACTGGCGTAGTCCACCAGCCCCTCGGTGTCGACGCGAATGAATCCGTCGCCTGCACGGGGGGACGAGTTCACATCGGTGCGCTCTTCGGGGGTGGGAAACGTGCCTTCGCTGATCATCAGACACAGGTCGTCGGCGCATTCTCGATACGCCACCTCGAGGGCGCTCGGCGGTCGAAGCTGCGCGGGATTGGTATCGCGGGTCAGCACCGCGATGACGTGCTCTCCGCAACGCACCGGGATGCTCTCGGTTCGCGTCACCACGCCTCCGTGCACGATCTTCCGCTGCTGCAGCGCGACCATCACATCGGGGTGCTCGGATTCGGAGATCGTCGTTCCCACGATGTCGTGAGTGAAGACCGTGGGCGCGGTCGTCGGCCGGCACTGGGCCACACACAGCACGTCGGCAGTCCCACTGGAGACGTCGTCCGTGCCGACCCACAGCAGCACATCGGCGAACGAGAGGTCGGCCAGCAGCTGCCACTCGCCTACGACGCGTTGGAGATGGTCCACCGCAACACCGGGGAGGTCGGTGTGCTCGGCCAGAAGGTCACTGAGGGTCGACACGAGATCTCACGTGATCGTTGCTCAGGACACGACGGCGATGAGGTCGCCCTGCTGAATGACGTCGCCCACCGCGACGTCCACCGACGTGACCGTCCCTGCGGTCTCGGCCAGCACCGGAATTTCCATCTTCATCGATTCCAGGATCACGAGGGTGTCACCGACCTCGACGGCATCGCCTCGCGCCACGACCACCTGAAACACAGTGGACACCATTTCCGCGCGAACGTCCTCGGACATCGGCGAACCCCTCTCTCACGTCACCACGAACTGCGCTGGACACCCATATGAGACCAGGCCCGTCACAGTAAGCCAATCACACGTGGGAGACTGTAGTGAACAAACGAGAGGAGCCCATCATGGGAAAGCGTGGACGTAAGAAGCGTGCTCGTAAGGGCAACAAGGCCAACCACGGCAAACGTCCCAACAGCTGACGGTTTGCCACAAGCCGCGAGGGGCCGAGAAGCGACTGCTTCTCGGCCCCTCGTCGTTTGTGAGTAGGAACTGCGACTACTCGGAGTCCGTCTGGCGGATCAGCACGGTTCGTCGAATTTCGACGCTGAGTCGTTCGCGCAACCCGGCCGGTGCCTGGTCTCCCCCGCACTTGCGTGAGATCAGCCGCTTGACCTTCTCTTCGATTCCGTAGGCCTCGAAGCACGATCCGCATTCGTCGATGTGCTTCTGCAGACGGGATCGGCTCGCTTCGTCGCATTCGTTGTCGAGCATCACCCACACGTCCGCGATCACCGCCGAGCAGTCGAGGCGCTCGAACTGTGCGTCGCCGTCGTTCCCGCCGTCGATCTTTCCGGTGCCCGTCACTGGACTACCTCCTGCTCGTGCCGGTCGACTGCGCCGTCCCGGTTGAAACCACGCTCGCGTGCAACCCCTGCCAGCAGGCCCCGCAGCTGCTTGCGTCCGCGGTGCAGACGCGACATCACCGTGCCGATGGGAGTGCCCATGATCTCGGCGATCTCCTTGTACGGGAACCCCTCGACGTCGGCGTAGTAGACAGCCATCCGAAATTCTTCGGGAAGAGACTGCAGCGCCGCCTTGATGTCGTCGTCCGGCAACGCGTCCAGAGCCTCGACCTCGGCGGAACGCAGCCCCGTCGACGTGTGTTCGGCGGTGGCGGCGAGCTGCCAGTCACTGATCTCGTCGGTCGGGTACTGAGCGGGCTGACGCTGCTTCTTGCGGTAGGAGTTGATGTAGGTGTTGGTGAGAATTCGGTACAGCCACGCCTTGAGGTTCGTGCCCTCACGGAACGACCGGAAAGCCGAGTAGGCCTTCACGAACGTCTCCTGAACCAGATCCTCGGCGTCGGCGGGGTTGCGCGTCATACGCAGAGCTGCGCCGTAGAGCTGATCGAGCATCGGCAGCGCGTCGCGCTCGAAGCGCTCGGTCAACTGCGCCTCGGTCTCGGCAGCTCTGCGCTCCGCGATCGCCTTCTCGTCGTCCACGTCAGCGACGGGATTGCTGGCTTCTGTCACGCTGATCCCTTCGATAGCTTCCACCGCCCAGGCTACCGCGCCCGAAGTCGACTTCTGCGAAGAGATCACCCCCTTCAGCGCGAGGGGACGTCCCGCGGTCAGCACTGCCATTCGTCATTCCTTCCACCTGCATTCGTATCTGTTGTTGCACAACACGGCGTCGTGCCGCCGTGTTCCCGCCCGATCGCTAGAGTCCCGTGAATGGCTGCGTCCACACCTGCTCTCGCGCTGCTCACCGCACGAAAAGTGGCGCACACCGTGCATTCGTACGACCACGACGCACGGGCGCAGTCCTACGGCGAGGAGGCGGCACAGATACTCGTCGAACGACTCGGCGTTCGGCCCGAACAGGTCTTCAAGACTCTCGTCGTCGAACGAGCGGATCGCTCGCTGGCGGTGGCGATCGTCCCGGTGACGACGACGCTCTCGCTCAAGGCCGCGGCCGCCGCGCTGTCCACCAGAAAGATCACGATGGCCGACAGGACTGCCGCCGAGCGCTCCTCCGGGTACGTCTTCGGCGGTATCTCACCTCTCGGCCAACGCAAATCCCTGCCCACCGTGATCGACGTCTCGGCCCTCGGTTTCGAGACGATTCTGTGCAGTGGAGGTCGGCGCGGACTCGAGATCGAACTCGCACCGGCCGATCTCGTCCGGCTCACAGCCGCTACATCCGCGCCCATCGCCGCGCGCTGATCCCGAATGAGAGAAGATGGACGGGTGAGCAATTGGACAGCCCCCGCCGCCGTCGCACCCGTCGACGCGACAGTCACTCTGCCCGGATCGAAGTCGATCACCAATCGCGCACTGATCATCGCCTCGCTCGCCACCGGCTCGTCGACGATCACCGGTGCCCTGCGCAGCCGTGACACCGATCTCATGATCGACGCCCTGACAACCTTGGGCATCGATATCGAGGCCGCGGAGGACGACAGGACGTCGTTGCGGGTGACTCCGGCACCGCTGCACGGCGGAGCCGTCGACTGCGGGCTGGCAGGTACCGTCATGCGCTTCGTGCCACCCCTGGCTGCGCTCGCCGCAGGCGAAGTGTCGTTCGACGGCGACGAGCAGGCACGTATCCGACCGCTCGACACGATCCTCGACGCTCTGCGCGCGGTGGGGGCCGAGATCGACGGCAGCGCGCTGCCGTTCACGATGCGTGGCACCGGTTCGCTGCGCGGCGGATCGGTCGAGATCGACGCCTCGGGCTCTTCGCAGTTCGTCTCCGGTCTGATGCTCTCCGCTGCGGCCTTCGACGAGGGAATCGAAATCCACCACATCGGCAAGCCCGTTCCGTCGATGCCGCACATCGACATGACCGTGGAGATGTTGCGGCGTGCGGGCGTGCGAGTCGATACCCCCGAGTCCGGTGGTGACGCGAACACCTGGCGGGTGCACCCAGGCCCGGTCGCGCCGATCGACTGGGCCATCGAGCCGGACCTGTCCAACGCCACCCCCTTCCTTGCTGCAGCGGTGGTGACGAAAGGCAGAGTGCGCGTGCCGAATTGGCCCGAATCGACCACTCAGCCCGGCGATGCATTCCGCGAGATACTCACCCTGATGGGCGCTCGAGTCGACCTGACCGCAGGCATCCTGACCGTCGAGGGCCCGGATACGTTGCGGGGCATCGATTTCGATCTCCACGATATCGGCGAACTGACCCCTACGGTCGCGGCGCTCGCCGCACTGGCCGAGGGGCCGTCGATTCTGCGTGGCATCGCCCATCTACGTGGCCACGAGACCGACCGACTCGCTGCACTGACAACCGAGATCGTCCGACTCGGCGGACGCGCCGTCGAGACCGACGACGGCATCCGAATCGATCCGGCACCGCTGCACGCAGGCGTCTGGCACTCCTACGCCGACCACCGCATGGCGACCGCAGGCGCGATCGTCGGCTTGCGGGTACCCGGGGTCGAGGTGGACGACATCAGCACCACCGCCAAGACGCTCCCCGGTTTCGAAACGCTGTGGGACGCAATGCTGTCCGCACCGACACCGAGCGGGGTCGGCTCCTGACCGCGCGCCGGTACGACGAGTCCGACGTTCGGATCCGACCGGGCAAGAGTTCGCGACCACGGACCAAGACTCGACCCGAGCACAACGACGCAGAAGCAGGCATGGTCGTGTCCGTCGACCGCGGCCGCTGGGGATGCGTGCTCGACGGTGACCCGGCACGGCCGGTCGTGACGATGCGCGCCCGCGAGCTGGGCCGAACTCCGATCGTGGTGGGAGACGAGGTCGGTATCGTCGGAGATCTGTCGGGCAAGGTCGACACTCTGGCTCGCATCGTGCGCGTGGCCGAGCGGCGGACGGTGTTGCGTCGCACCGCGGACGACACCGACCCGTTCGAGCGCGTCGTGGTGGCCAATGCCGACCGGCTGCTCATCGTCGCCGCGCTCGCCGATCCACCTCCTCGCACCGGCTTCGTCGAACGAGCACTCGTGGCGGCGTACGTCGGCGGACTCGAACCCGTTCTGTGCCTGACCAAGAGCGATCTGGCCGACCCCGAAGAATTCACCGCCGCCTTTTCCGATCTCGACGTACCGGTGGTGCTGGCGGGCCAGTCCGAGGACCTCACGGAGCTGACCTCGATGCTGACGAACTCGGTGACCGCGCTCATCGGACACTCGGGCGTCGGAAAGTCCACGCTCGTCAACCGGCTGGTGCCCGACGCCTATCGCGCCACGGGGGTGGTTTCGGGCGTCGGCAAGGGCCGCCACACCTCGACACAGTCGGTGGCGCTACCGCTTCCCGGCGGCGGCTGGGTGGTGGATACTCCCGGGATCCGGTCGTTCGGACTGGCGCACATCTCCCCCGAAAACGTCGTCGCAGCGTTCTCCGACCTGGCCGACACGATCGAGAACTGCCCCCGAGGATGCACGCACCTCGGCCCGCCCGCCGATCCCGAGTGCGCCCTCGACTCCCTCACCGGAGACGCAGCTCGACGTGTTGCTGCGGTGCGCCTCCTGCTCGAAGCCGTTCGAACGAACGAAGCCTGGTAGCAACCACCCGCTCGGGGTCGGTTGCCACCAGGCTCCAATTCGGTGCAGGACTTACGCGGCCTTACCGACCAGCCTGCGAATTCCCTTGCGCTTCTTCGTTTCTGCGATGGCGGTGCGCAAACCACGACGCTTGCCGGTTTCGGGATCGACGGTGAACAGGCCCGCCGGCGCGTCGGCCCACTTACGCTCGGACGCAGTCTCGGGGGCGTCGTCGCTGGTCGCCCTCAGGTACTTGTTCGGCAGCGACAGCTTCGCGATGGTTCTCCAGGACAGGAAGTACTGGTGAACGATCGAACCGGTCGTGTACGGCAGGTCGTACTTCTCCGCCAGTTCGAGCACCCGAACCTTGATCTCCCGCAGGCGGTTGCTGGGGAGGTCCGGGAACAGGTGGTGCTCGATCTGGTAGCAGAGGTTGCCGCTCATGAACTCCATGACGGGACCGGCATTGAAGTTCGCGCTGCCGAGCATCTGACGCAGGTACCACTGCCCCTGCGTCTCACCCTCCATGTCGGACTTGGTGAACTTCTCCGCACCGTCCGGGAAGTGGCCACAGAAGATGACGGTGTTGGTCCACACGTTGCGGATCATGTTGGCGACGATGTTCGCCGTCAACGTGCTCTTCCAGGCAGGTCCGGTCAGCAACGGGTGCAGGATGTAGTCCTTGCCGATCTGCTTGCCGACCTTCTCGAGCACCTCGCGCCGCTTCTGCTCGAATTCCTCGCGGGGCACTCGACCCTTGGCGACCTTGCCCAGTTCGAGGTGCTGAAGCGCCACTCCGTACTCGAAGAACAACTGCAGCAGCAGGTTGTAGACGGGGTTGCCGATGTTGAAGGGCTTCCACCGCTGATCGCGGGTGACGCGGAGCAGACCGTAGCCGACGTCGTCGTCCATGCCGAGCACGTTGGTGTACTTGTGGTGGATGTAGTTGTGCGTCTGCTTCCAGTGAGCCGACGGGCCCGTGTTGTCCCACTCCCACGACGTGGAGTGGATCTCCGGGTCGTTCATCCAGTCCCACTGGCCGTGCATGACGTTGTGGCCGAGCTCCATGTTCTCGATGATCTTCGCGACCCCGAGCATGGCGGTGCCGACCAGCCAAGCGGGACGCTTGCGGCTGGCGAAAAGCACGGCCCGGCCACCGATGTCGAGGGATCGCTGCAGGCGGATCGTGTTCTTGACGTACCGGGCATCGCGTTCGCCGCGGGACGCTTCGATGTCACGTCGGATGGAGTCGAGCTCGTGGCCCAACGCCTCGATGTCGGCATCGGTCAGATGCGCGTATTCTTTGACGTCCGTAATCGCCATGGGATACAACCTCCTGGCAGTCGTGAACACACAGCTCGCGTTATCAGGCCATGTGCAATTCCGTCACCTACCGTATCGTAAGTTACGGTTCCGTAGGTTAGTGGCGGAAATCTGTGTGACGATTCACAACGAAACGCGGTCACCCGAGCGACGCAGGCTCTTGGCCTGACGCTTGGCTTCCTTCTTGGCGTTGCGCAAGCTCACGCGTGCCTCTTGCATTGCCGAACGCAGACCTCGGCGCTGCCCGGTGAGCGGATCGATTCGAAGCGCGTGGACGGTAGGCGAATCGCCCTCCCGCCATCGTCGCTCGGACGACGTCTCGGGAGCGTTGTCGGACGTGGCGCGCAGCCACGAGTCGGGCAGCGACAGCTTGTGGATGGTCCGCAGCGCCAGCAAGTACTGCTTGCCGAGTGATCCTGTGGTGTACGGCAGATCGTACTTCTCGCACAGAGCGTGCACCTTCTCGGCGATCTCCGAGTACCTGTTGCTCGGCAGATCCGGGAACATGTGGTGCTCGATCTGGTAGCAGAGGTTGCCGCTCATGAAGGCCATGACCGGACCGGCCTCGAAATTGGCACTACCCAGCATCTGACGCAGGTACCACTCGGGGCGTGTCTCGGTCTCGAACTGCCCGATCGTGAACTTCTCGGCGCCGTCGGGGAAGTGACCGCAGAAGATCACCGCGTAGGCCCACAGATTACGGACCAGGTTGGCCGTCGCGTTGGCGGTCAACGTGGACTTCCAGGCCGGGCCGGACAGTGCTGGGAACAGGACGAAATCCTTGCCGACCTGCTTGGCGATCTTGCGCGCGAAGGCTCGGCTCGCCGGAGACTTCAGCAGACCCTTCTGGTCCTCGCCGTCCAGCTGCTTCTGCGCGTCGTAATCGTGCAGCGCGATGCCCCACTCGAAGGTGGTGGCCAGCACGATGTTGGCAAGCGGCTGAACGAGATTGATCGGCTTCCACGGCTCGTCACGGGTCATGCGCAGAATGCCGAAGCCGATGTCGTCGTCCATGCCGACGATGTTGGTGTAGGTGTGGTGCGAGTAGTTGTGGGCTCGCTTCCACTGCTCGGACGGCCCGGTCTGGTCCCACTCCCACGAGGTGGAATGGATCTCCGGATCGTTCATCCAGTCCCATTGCCCGTGCATCACATTGTGACCGAGCTCCATGTTCTCGATGATCTTGGCGACACTGAGCATCGCTGTGCCGGCGATCCACGCCGGCCGATACTTGCTGCCGAGCAGCACCGCGCGGCCGCCGAGCTCCAGCAACCTCTGCAGTCTGATGGTCCGACGGATGTATGCGGCATCGCGCTCGCCACGGCTGTCTTCGACGTCTCGACGAATCGAATCCAGTTCGCGACCGAACGCTTCCATGTCCGCTTCGCTGAGATGAGCGAACTCTTTGATGTCGGTGATGGCCACCGGGTCCTCCAACAGTTGAGTGCAGTGCCCGAAATATCGGGTTTCGACGTGGGCAACCTACGTAAGCGTAACCGAACAGTCTGAGAAGGCAGTGTGCGAGAAACAGACCTACAGTTCCAATGTGCAGTCGCCCGCAGCTGCGGAAATGCACGTCTGGACGCGGTCGCCCTCGCTGTGTTCCTTACCGGAACGCAGGTCGATGACATGCCCTGAAGTCAACGGCACCACACATGTCTGGCAGATACCCATCCGGCAGCCGAACGGCATCTGAACTCCGACGTTCTCGCCTGCTTCGAGCAGACTGGTCGCGCCGTCGACAGTGGTCTTCTTGTCCGACTTGGAGAACGTGACGGTGCCGCCGGCACCGGAGGTATCGGCGCGCGAGATCTCGAACCGCTCCAGATGAAGCCGGTCCTCGATTCCCTCTCGCTTCCAGGTCTTCTCGATCTCCTCGAGCAGTGCTGCCGGTCCACACGCCCAGGTGTCGCGCGTGCGCCAGTCGGGGTAGAGCTCGTCGAGCGAGGCGAGTGCGAACTTGCCGTCCGATCGTGTCAGCTGCACATGCGAGGTGAAGTTCGGATGCGATTTCTCGAGCGCAGCGATCTCGGCCGCGAACATGACTTCGTCCTCGGTCGGTGCCGAGTGGATGTGCACGGTGTCGGGCATGTCGCCGTGGCGATCCAAGGCCCGCAGCATCGAGATGATCGGGGTGATGCCGCTACCGGCCGTGACGAACAGGATCTTGTTCGGCGGCGGCACGGGCAGCGCGAAATTGCCCTTCGGGGCGGCCAGCCGAACGATGGTCCCCTGCGGCACACCGCCGACCAGATGCGAGGAGAGGAAGCCTTCCGGCATCGCCTTGACGGTGATGGAGATCAGCTTGTCTTCCCAGTTCGGCGGGGAGGTCAACGAGTACGACCGCCAGTGCCATCGCCCGCCGAGGTGCAACCCGATCCCGATGTACTGACCGGGCCGGTAGTCGAAATTGAAGCCCCAACCCGGCTGAATCACCAGGGTCACCGCCGTGGCGGTCTCCTTCTCCACTCGCACGATGCGGCCGCGGAGTTCGCGTGCCGACCACAGAGGATTCGCGAGATGAAGGTAGTCGTCGGGCAACAAGGGGGTGGTGATGCGGGTGAAGGCACCACGCACCATGTTCAGTCTCGGACGCTTGGGGGCCGATACTCCGGCCGCCGGAGCCTCCAGCCACTTCTTCAGATCCATCGGGTGTTCCATCCCCTCGATCGAGATACTGAACCGCTTGCGGTCATCGAGGTTACGCTACCGTAGGTTCGGGTTCGGGAACACCTGTGTCGGTGTGAATCGTGCGCGAACGAACACGACGGAATCACAGCAGTTCGAGCAGAAACGACAACTCTTGCGGGGCGTACCACGCGAGCGTGTGATCCTCGGCATCTCCCAGCACGAACTCCGCATCCTCGTCTCCCATGTCCGCGGCATCGACCGCGGCGACGGCCTTGGCGACCGCCGATTCGGCACCTTCGAGATCGACGTGGACCGACGCGACCTGATCCATCCGCAACGGCTCTTTGAGGCGGACGACGGCGTCGTCCAGATCGGGACGCAGAGTGGGATCGTCGACATCGGCCGCGATCACCGCCCTCCGGTACACCACCCCTTCGGCGACTGTCCCGGTGTCGGTCTCGTCGTCGACTGCTGCGGCGATCAAACGCAGAGAGGCCCGGGCGGCCTCCCCCATCGCCACCTCGGAGAGCTCCTCGTCGTCGCCGGACGAATAGGCCTCACGCAGTGTCGGTGTCACCGCGAAGGCCGTGCGCGAGACCGGGCTGAACTCGCCCTCCGCCGACAGCACTTTCAAGAACTCCAGCGTCGCCGGAACGTAGACACGCATGACAGAAGACCTCACACTCTCGATTCGTTACTCGCGTCGACCAACTCTTCCAGCGCCTCGTGCAGGAGCGCCGTGACGACGTCCACATCGGGCATGGCACCTCGATCTGCATTGAGCCCGAAGAACACGTAGCCGTCGTAGGACGTCAGCCCGATGCTCATCGCCTGGTTCTCGAACAGCGGCGACACCGGATACATCTCGAGCATGCGCGCACCGCCCACATACAGCGGGAACTGTGGTCCGGGGGCATTGGTGACGATCAGATTGAACACCCGCTGGGACAGCCGACTACCCGCTCGCGCGCCCATCGCGTGCAGGCTCGCAGGCGCGAATCCGGAGATCCGCATCAAGGTCTGAGCGGTGACGCCGCGACTCTGCTTGGAGTGGGCCTCGGTGGCGTGCGCAATGTGCGAGAGGCGCACCACGGCATTGGATTCACCGACGGGCAGGTCGACGAGAAACGACGAGACCTCGCTGCGATCTTCCTCGGTCGCATCGATCGGCCGATCGGCCGCATCTCCGAAACCGACCCGATCGACCGAAACGTACACCGACATGGGCACCATGGCCCGCACCGTGGAGGACGCCGTGACGGGCTCGCCTCGGGAGAGCAACCAATTGCGCAGTGCCCCGGTGACGACAGCAAGCACCACGTCGTTGATCGAGCAGCCGAACCTGTTGTGCACTCTGCGATAGTCGGCGAGCTCGGTCTTGGCCACCGCGAATCTGCGGTTTCGCGAGATCGGGGCGTTCAGCGGACTCGACGGCGCGCTCTGGGTCGCGGTGCGCAGCACGGCCGCGACCTTCGCTGCGGCCCGCAGGGCCCCACCCGCGACACCGGCAGCGCCGTGGACCGCGCCGCGCAGTGCCTCGACGCTCTCCCCCGGACGTACCACCAAGTCGGTGAGAGCATCGATGACCAACGCCGAATCCTTGGGCTCGCGCGCGGGCATCCAGAGTTCCTCGGCCATCGGCGGCGGATTCTTGCTGGCATCGAGTATGACCTGACCGACGTCGAGCGCGTGTTCACCGTCGACCAGCGCCGAGTGAGACTTGGTGAAGACGGCGAAACGATTCTTCGACAACCCCTCGACCAGGTACATCTCCCACAGCGGACGGGTGCGATCGAGTGGGCGCGAGGTCAGCCGCGCGATCAGATCGTGCAGCTGATCGTCCGAACCCGGCTTGGGTAGTGCCGAACGGCGGATGTGGTAGGTGATGTCGAAATCCGCGTCGTCGACCCACACCGGCCTGGCCAGCCCGAAGGCGACCTCACGCACCTTCTGCCGGTACCGGGGAACCAATGCCAGGCGTTGCTCGACCAACGACAGCAGACGGTCGTAGCTGAATCCACTGCGCGGAGTCCGGAAGATGGCGAGCGACCCGAGGTGCATCGGGCTGCTACTGGCCTCGAGAAAATAGAACGACGCATCCTGCGCTGTCAGCCTGGTCGCCATCGCGTGTTCCAGTCCCCGTCCTCGCGTGAAGTACGCGCCGATTCCTGTGGCCGAGCGCGCAGTGTGCTCGAACCTAGAGTACGTGGCGGACGAATGTCGGTCTCGGGGTCGTTCGAGGACCGTGTCGCGTGTTGTTCCCGGGTTTCGACGGGAACCGAACGCGCGCTCGGACCGTCAATGTCGGTGTGAGCGTCATCGAATCGAACGACCCGCCGCACATCGCGGACACCTCGGCCCCGGGCTCGCAACTCCGCGCCGAACATCATTGCTTTCTCTCGCGTGCCGCTCCGTTCGAGCCGCCGCTCAGCTCCGGTGCCGTGCACACGTGGGATCCAGCGGCGATCACCGATTCGCCGCCCGCCCGACACCGACCCTCCGTGCGCAGCAGCCGTTCTCGACGGCGCATCGAGCCTCCCGGCCGGCCGACGGTGCCCGCCGATGCGCGCTCGAGTGCCGACCGGGCGATGCGCATGATGATCGAGGTGATCGATCGTCGACGCAGCGCAGACCAGCTGTCGCCGTTGTTCACCGCCTCGATGATCGACCTGGTGCGGACCATAGTGCGAAACCCACCGCCAGGAAGGCGACTCGGTTTCGCCGCAGTGCGTCGAGTTCATGTGGCGTATCAGTCGGATGTCTCGGCGGAGATCTTCGGCTCGTACACTCGCGGCCCACGTATGTTCGCCTTCGCGGGCCGAATCGAGCTCGCCATCGACCCGCGCCGCCCCGGGTGGACGGTCACGTCGTTGCGAGTGGGGTGAGGGTCGCGTCGCCCCGCGGCGACGCGACCGTCGTGTACTACCTCTTGCGCTTGGAGCGAGCTGCCTTCTTGGGGGCCTTGCTCTGAGTTCTCGCCGCCTCGCGACGCTCGCGGCGGGTGCCCTCGGCCGCGGACTCGCTGCCGGGCGGGGTCGGCCCGGATCGACGAACGGCAGTGCCGCCGCCCTCGGCCGGACCGGAGAAGGTCAGTCTCTGGTCTTCCTGCTCGTCGAGACCCTTCGCCCGCAGCGCCGAGGGCACCGCAGGAGCAGCAGGTGCCGGAGCGGTGGGTGCGGGAGCCGTCGGTGCAGGTGCCGTCGGTGCAGGTGCCGTCGGTGCAGGTGCCGTCGGTGCAGGTGCTGCGGCGGGTGTCGCTGCCGGGCGGCCGGAGCCCACCGGAGAGGACAGTCCAGGAGCCACTGCGAGACCTGCAGAGGCTGCCGGACCTGCCGGAGCCGGTGTGGCCTCGACCTGCAGGTTGAACAGGAAGCCGACCGACTCCTCCTTCAGGCCGTCGAGCATGCCCTGGAACATGTCGTAGCCCTCACGCTGGTATTCGACCAGCGGGTCGCGCTGCGCCATCGCGCGCAGGCCGATGCCTTCCTTGAGGTAGTCCATCTCGTAGAGGTGCTCGCGCCACTTGCGGTCGAGAACCGACAGCAGAACTCGACGCTCGAGTTCGCGCATTCCGTTCTCGCCGGCGATACCGTCGATCTCGGCCTCGCGCTTGGCGTACGCCGATCGCGCGTCCTCGAGCAGCGCCTCACGCAATTCGTCGCGGGTCAGGTCGCCCTTCTCGCCGTCCTCGTTCTCGCCGGAGAGGACCTTGTGGTCGATTCCCACCGGGTAGAGAGTCTTCAGCGCGGTCCAGAGCTGTTCCAGATCCCAGTCCTCGACGTAGCCCTCGACGGTGGCACCGTCGACGTAGGCGGTGATCACGTCGGTGATCATGCCCTCGACCTGGCCCTCCATGTCCGCACCTTCGAGGATGCGGCGGCGCTCCTCGTAGATGACGGTGCGCTGCTGGTTCATCACCTCGTCGTACTTGAGAACGTTCTTGCGGATCTCGAAGTTCTGCTGCTCCACCTGCGTCTGAGCACTCTTGATGGCCTTGGACACCATCTTGGCTTCGATCGGGACGTCGTCGGGCAGGTTGAGCCGAGTCATGATCGATTCGAGTGCGCCGCCGTTGAATCGACGCATCAACTCGTCGCCGAGAGAGAGGTAGAAACGCGATTCGCCCGGGTCACCCTGACGACCGGAGCGGCCTCGCAGCTGGTTGTCGATGCGGCGCGAATCGTGCCGTTCGGTACCGAGGACGTACAGCCCACCGGCCTCGCGCACGGTATCGGCATCGGCCTTGACCTGCGCCTTGACCTCTTCCAGCGCAGGCTCCCATGCGGCCTCGTATTCCTCGGGGGTCTCGACCGGGTCCAAGCCCTGTTTCCGGAGCTTCAGGTCGGCGAGGATGTCCGGGTTGCCGCCGAGCACGACGTCGGTACCACGACCGGCCATGTTGGTCGCGACGGTCACCGCGCCCTGCCGGCCCGCCTCGGCGATGATCGTCGCTTCCTGCTCGTGGAACTTCGCGTTCAACACGTTGTGTGCGACGCCGCGCTTGGTGAACTGCTTCGACAGGTACTCCGAGCGCTCGACGCTCGTCGTGCCGATGAGGACCGGCTGGCCCTTGCCGTGCCGCTCGACGACGTCGTCGACGACCGCGTCGAACTTGGCCTCTTCGGTCTTGTAGATCAGGTCGCCGTTGTCCACTCGAACCATCGGACGGTTCGTCGGAATCGGAATGACGCCCAGACCGTAGATCTGGTGGAGCTCGGCCGCCTCGGTCTCGGCGGTACCGGTCATGCCGGAGAGCTTGTCGTAGAGGCGGAAGTAGTTCTGCAGCGTGATCGTGGCCAGAGTCTGGTTCTCGGCCTTGATCTCCACCTTCTCCTTGGCCTCGATCGCCTGGTGCATGCCCTCGTTGTAGCGGCGTCCCACCAGGATGCGGCCGGTGAACTCGTCGACGATGATGACCTCGCCGTCGCGAACGATGTAGTCCTTGTCCTTGGTGTAGAGCTCTTTGGCCTTGATCGCGTTGTTGAGGTAGTTCACCAGCGGTGAGTTGGCGGCCTCGTACAGATTGTCGATGCCGAGCTGATCCTCGACCAGTTCGACGCCTGCCTCGTGCACACCGATGGTCCGCTTGCGGATGTCGACCTCGTAGTGGGTGTCGACCTTGAGCATCGGCGCGATACGGGCGAACTCGCCGTACCACTTGCTCGACGCATCGGCCGGTCCCGAGATGATCAGCGGCGTACGGGCCTCGTCGATGAGGATGGAGTCGACCTCGTCGACGACGGCGAAGTTGTGGCCGCGCTGCACGAGGTCGTCGAGCGAGTGCGTCATGTTGTCGCGCAGGTAGTCGAAACCGAACTCGTTGTTGGTGCCGTAAGTGATGTCCGCGGCGTACGCGGCGCGGCGTTCCACCGGGGTCATGCCGGAGAGGATCACGTCGACCGAGAGACCGAGGAAGCGGTGCACGCGGCCCATCCACTCCGAGTCGCGCTTGGCGAGGTAGTCGTTGACCGTCACCACGTGCACACCCTCGCCGGAGATGGCATTGAGGTAAGCCGGGAGAACACACGTCAGTGTCTTGCCCTCACCGGTCTTCATCTCGGCGATGTTGCCGAAGTGCAGAGCGGCACCGCCCATGACCTGCACGTCGAAGTGCCGCTGCGACAGCACTCTCCAGGACGCCTCACGGGCCACGGCGAAGGCCTCGGGCAGGAGCTGATCCAGGGTCTCGCCTGCGGAGTACCGCTCCTTGAACTCCGCGGTCTTGCCGCGCAGTTCGTCGTCGGAGAGGCTCTCGACGTCCGAAGACAGGGTCGAGACGTGGTCGGCGATGCTCTTGAGCCGCTTGACCATGCGACCTTCACCGACACGGAGCAGCTTGGAAAACGACAGCGACGGCACGGGCTTTCTCGTCCTCGATCCTCGGTTCACGGGTACTGGTACTAACAACACTGCATACTGCACGAGCTCACGGGTTCGTCACCACGACATCTGCGCGGCGGGTAACCCGAACGCGTCCATGGTAGGCGGTGTCGCTGTGAACCCGGCAGCCCGACTATCGGTCGTCGGAGATCGCCGGTCGGCCATTCGGACAACACCGACACAGCACTGCAGGCTCGACGTGGGGATCGAGTCTCCGGCGTCGAGCCTGCAGCGGTGAAAAGATTTCACGGACGGCGAACGTGTCGAACCGTCCCGATCGGTCCGGTCAGGTGAGTCTGATCAAGCCGTAATCGAAGGCGTGCCGTCGGTACACGACCGAGGGGCGATCGGTTGCGCTGTCGTGGAACAGGAAGAAATCGTGGCCCACGAGTTCCATTTCGTACAGTGCGTCGTCGACGCTCATCGGTGCGGCCGAGTGGGTCTTCGTCCGCACGATGTGCCCCGGGCCGCTCTGGTCGTCCTCGAAGGTGTCGAGTTTCGTGTCGGGGTCGAGTGCCAGCGTGTCGTCCTCAGCGAGTTCGGCAGTGGCCTCGGCGACGGACACGGGCCGCTTCTCGCCGTAGTGAACCTTGCGACGGTCCTTGGTGCGTCGGAGTCTGCTCTCGAGTTTCGACGTCACCGCTTCGAGTGCGGCATAGAAACTGTCGGCGCACGCTTCGGCTCGAACGACCGGGCCCTTGCCCTTCGCGGTGATCTCCACGCGTTGACATGCCTTGGCCTGGCGGCGATTTCGTTCGTGCTGCAGTTCGACGTCGAACAGGTAGATGGAGGGATCGAAGCGCTCGAGGCGAGCCAGTTTCTCGGAGACGTATATCCGGAAGTGATCCGGTATCTCGACGTTGCGGCCCTTGACCACGACGTCCGCATTGCTCTTGGCGGGTTCTTCCGAGGGCTTCTCGTCGAAGAAAACCGAGGCTTGTGAAGGGGTCGTCACGCGTACCTCCCGATATCGGCCACGCCCACTGTTGGACGCGGCAAGTGTGCATGCCGAATGGGGAACCTTCCGGCATCAAAGTCCGGGGCATCACCTCACATCTGGTCCAGTCGGTGCGTGTCCGCGACGTTAGTCGGTCATCGACTCGTGTGCCACCGTTCACCCCGAATTGGTTGTCGGCGTGTCCTTCCCCTCCGCCGTCACGCACTCGCCACCACCAGCGCTCCGGCTACCGGGACTCCGAAATCGGTTAGCACTCTTGCACATTCGGCCAACGTGGCACCGGTGGTGACGACGTCGTCGATCAGCAGAACGGTGAATTCCGCCGATGGCGTCACGCGTGCGTCGGCGTGCGAACGAGCCAGCCCGACGGCCTCGATCCGCCCTGCCACGTTGTGCTGTCGTTGTCCCGCCGACAGTCCGACCGAATCACGTACTCCACCGGTCATGCGGAGCAACTCGGGAACGAGCACACGCTCGGGTGCCAACTGCTCGGCGGCGATTCGAGCGCATCGCAGAACGGGATCGCCTCCACGAGCCCGCGCCGCACGAGCCCGAGAGGGCGCGCAGATCAGAATCAGCGAACTCAGCTCCGGTGGATCGATCTCACCCGCGTCGCGTAGATGTCCGACGGCCTCGGCGAGCGCTCGCCCGAAAGGCCGGGCCACCGACCGCCGACCTCGCTCCTTCAGCGCGATCACACCACTGCGGCGCGGCCCGCTGTACGTACCCAGGGACCAGCAGGGCACACCGGGATCGACTCGTGGCCGAACGGCAACGGGCGGGACGAACAGGGCCAGAGAACACCCTCCGCACCAGTGCTCCCCCGGCACACCGCACCCGGCGCACTCGAGGGGCAGAACCAGATCGAGGAGCGTCCGCATGGATGCGGAGTCTGCCCCGGCCCACCGACAGAGATCTGCGACCGACGTCAGCCGGGCAGAATGGGCACAGCTTTCACGCCGGCCAGACCGGTGACCTCACGCCAGTACCGGTCGCCGACCGGATCGGAGTTGTTGAGGGCGAACACGGCCCGTGCATCTGCCACGTACTCCGTTTCCGGCGAGGCATCGACCGCCAACACCGGGGTGGTCAGGTTGCGTGACGGCAACGGATCCATCCGGGATCCGTCGACGCTCACCTGGACCACCGGGGAGTCGGTCGCGACCCGCGCGATCACGATGGTGTCGCCGGTGCTCCAGTCCAAACTCGTGGCGTCGCTACCGAGTCCGATGGCCACGGCCCTCGGCTCGGTGAGGGAGTACACACCCGAGGGCTCGCGCACCACCGTTGCCACGTACACGACGCCGTCGACGATGAGCGCAGCTCGCACGCCGTCGCGGGCCAGTCGCAGTTCGGTGATCCGGTTGCCGAGTGTCGTGACGGCGGTGGCCTCGACGGGTACCACCGACACCTGGCCGGTGGAAGGATCGCGGGCGGCCCGGATGACGTTGGTGCCGTCGATCACCGCCCAGGCTGCGTTGTCGTCGGCTCCCCAGGTGGGTCGAGTGATCGATTGTCCCTCGGCCACGGGAAACGCGCCGCCGTCGTAGCTGCCGACCATGAGCGTGCTCGACGGCGCAGGGGCGGGCCGTCCGGTGTCCGCAACTCCTGCCACGAGCGTGCCGTCGTTGGACAGGGCCACCGAGCGCAGATTGCGGGCCTGCCCGAAGTACCCGGGAGCGGGCGTGGTCTCCGCCTCGTCGACGCGAAGCAATGTGCCGGACGCGAGTGCGTGCAGTCCGACACCGTCGCCGGTACTGCCCAGCGGATCGAACGAGTCCACGCCTGCGGTCGTCCACCCGTCGGGCTTGGTCGTGTCGATCGGTTGACCGTCGGCGAGCAGCACGTAGGGCCCGGCCACCTCGGCCGAGGCCAGGGTCCAGATCACTTGCGCGGCAAGCAGTTCGCGATCGCGATCACCTTTGTTCTGCAGGCCGCCGAAATCGATTCTGATACCACCGAGTCCCACCCCCACCTGTGAGGTCTGACCATCGGCCTTGGTGATGGGCCCGCGAATACTCACGTCGTCGGACAGTTCGTTGCTCACCGCAGCGGACAGCGCGGACTTGGGGCCGTCGATGAGCAGCTGTACGAGCTGGTTGGCGAGCTGGTCCTGAGATCCGCTGGTCCACCGCACATCGGGCACGAGTACGCCACCGAGCGGATCGACGAAGTAGAGCGATCGCTGCTGATAAGTGTTCAGAAACGCGGATCGATCGATGACGACACCGGGCGGCAGTTTCGAGATCCGCCACTGACCGTCCACCCGTGCCATCTCGATCGCAGCGTCGAAGGTGTCCGATCCGGCCTGGTACTCGCCGCCCGAGGCCAGCATCCCGGCCGTCGCCGAGCGGATCGTGAACTGCGCGGTATCTGCGGTTCGTGGACCGGACAGGGTGTCGATTCGATCCGCCACGACCGTCCGCGCGCCGTCGTCCCAGGTTCCCGACGCCTCCTCGGTGAGAAACTGCCGGGCGGCCTGGTGTCTGTTGGCCGAGACGGCGCTGGCCTCGAAGAAGTCGTCCAGCAGTCGATCGGGCTCACGTCCCGGCTCGGGGGCCGGGGCGCTGGTGGGCACGGCACCGGCGGTCAGGGTGCCGATGGCCTGGGGGCTGGACGACTCGGGCAGGCTGGCGCAGCCGCCCACGAGGGCGACGACGAGCGCGCACATCGCCAGCACCCGGGTGCGACGGCACGAGAAGATCACGTCGCGGGCTCCGACGTGGCTGTCTTGGCTGCGGTGATCGCGGGAATCGGTTGTCCTTGTGCGAACTTCTTGGTGCTGGGTTTGAGGGGCAGTGGGGATCCGATCACCTTGTGCCCGCGCACGAGCGGCAGAGTGAGTCGGAAGCATGCGCCTTCGCCCAGTGCTCCCCACGCCTCGAGCTTACCGTCGTGCAAGCGGGCGTCCTCGACGCTGATCGCCAGCCCCAGGCCGGTGCCCCCGGACCGTCGAACGCGGGAGGGATCCGAGCGCCAGAACCGGTTGAACACCAGCTTCTCTTCGCCTGGTCGCAGACCGACTCCCTGATCGCGCACGACGAATGCTGCCGCATCGGCATCCGAGCGTAGCCGCAGCAGGACCGGCTTGCCTTCGCCGTGGTCGAGTGCGTTGGCCAGCAGATTGCGCAGAATCCGTTCCACCCGTCGGGGGTCGACCTCGGCGATGACTGCCGTCTCGGGCATGTCGACGATCACTTCGGTGCCGGTCTCGCGCGCCAGGTGCCGCACGGTCGACACTGCCGCCCGGGCGCACATCCGCAGGTCGAGTTGTTCGGCGGCCAGCTCGGCCACGCCCGCGTCGTGGCGGCTGATCTCGAGCAGGTCACCGAGCAGGGTCTCGAACCGATCGAGCTCGTTGACCAGCAGCTCCGAGGATCGCTTGAGTGCAGGCTCCAGGTCGTCGCTGGCGTCGTGGATGAGGTCTGCGGCCATCCGGACGGTGGTCAGCGGGGTGCGCAGTTCGTGGCTGACGTCGGAGGTGAATCGGCGCTGGAGGTTACCGAATTCCTCTAGCTGGGTGATCTGTTTGGAGAGACTCTCGGCCATCTCGTTGAAGGACATCGCGAGTCTGGCCATGTCGTCCTCGCCGCGGACCGGCATGCGCTCCTTGAGCCTGCCGTCGGCGAACCGCACCGCGATCCTCGACGCCGAACGAATGGGCAGAACCACCTGACGTGCGACGAGCATCGCGATCGCCGCGAGCAGCACCAACAGCACCACTGCGCCGATGAACAACGTGCCGCGTACGAGCGAGAGCGTGCGATCCTCGCTGGCCAACGGAAAGATGAGATAGAGCTGCAGGGCCGAGATGTCGGATCCGGTGGGCGATCCCATGATCAGCGCCGAGCCGGAGTACCCGCCGTCACTGTCGGTCACCGTCGCGTACTGCGAACTGATCAGGCCCTTCTTGACGAAGTCGCGCAGGCTGTTCGGGATCTGATCGACCGGGCCCACCGAGGCCTCCGCGCGGGTGGCGTCGCCTTCCACGATCAGGACCGGATCGAACGATCCCGCAGACCCGGTGGTCGACGCGGCGTCCAGATCCTGGTTGGTCAGCGCCGCCCTGGCCCGTTCGAGGCGCGTCGCGAGCCCGCTCGAATCGTCGGCTCCGGCGAGGTTGCCCTCGACGGTGGTCCGTGAGCGGTCGAGTTCCTCGGTGGCGGCGGACAGCTTCGCTTCGAGCAGCCGATCGGTGATCTGAGAGGTCAACACCACCCCGAGGATGAGGATGACCACCAGGGACAGGGTCAGCGTCGACACGACGACGCGCAGCTGCAGTGATCGACGCCAGGCATGGCCCAGCGACGTACTCAGCGAACGAAACCAACGCAGTACGGGAGAGAACTTGCCGTTGATTCGCCGCCGAGAATGGGAGAAACGGATCACGGCGGTCCGGCCTTGTAGCCGACCCCCCTCACGGTCAACACCACCTCGGGGTTCTCCGGATCCTTCTCGACCTTGGCGCGCAGACGCTGCACGTGCACGTTGACCAACCGGGTGTCGGCTGCGTGGCGGTAGCCCCAGACCTGTTCGAGCAACACCTCTCGGGTGAACACCTGACGTGGCTTGCGCGCCAGTGCCACCAGCAGATCGAATTCGAGCGGGGTGAGGGAGACGAGTTCGTCACCGCGACTGACCTTGTGGGCGGGCACGTCGATGACGATGTCCGCGATGGACAGCAGTTCGGCGGGTTCGTCCTCGGTCCTGCGCAAGCGCGCACGAACACGAGCGACCAGTTCCTTCGGCTTGAAGGGCTTCATGATGTAGTCGTCCGCACCGGACTCGAGACCCAGTACGACATCGACGGTGTCGGTCTTGGCCGTCAGCATGACGATCGGCACGCCCGAGTCGGCACGCAGGACGCGGCAGACGTCGATGCCGTTCATGCCGGGAAGCATCAGATCCAGCAGCACCAGATCCGGCCGGTTCTCGCGCACGGCCGCCAGTGCTTGGGTACCGTCGCCGACCACGAAAGGCTCGAACCCCTCACCGCGCAACACGATGGTGAGCATCTCCGCCAGAGCCGAATCGTCGTCCACAACCAGAATCCGAGGCTTCATGGTCCTATGGTGTCACTTTCCGAACGCCTGATGGCTGATTGAACATGTCGGCGGCGAGTCGATCGGGATCGACGTCGGCGGTGACGACTCGCCACGGTGACACCCAGTGCGAAGCAGCGAGCCTGCCGTACGCAGCCGAGGTTCGGCTCTGCAATGAGCCGTCCCTCTCGTAGGCGTCCCGGGTTCGAGCGACATCCGCACTCTCACGGGCCGCCGCACGCTCGGCGGCGAGCGCCACCGGGACGTCGAGCAGAATCTGGACATCGGGAACGGGCACGGCGAATCGGTCGAATTCGAGCGACCTGATCCATTCGACGGCCTCGCCGTCCGCGGACTGCTCCAGCCGAGCCGCGGTGTAGGCGGCATTGGATGCCACGTACCGATCGAGGAGAACGATGTCGTTGTCCGAGAGCAACTTTCGGATCTCGTCGCCCGCGTCCCGGCGATCGAGCGCGAACAACAGGGCCATCGCGTGCACGCTGCCCGCGGTGTCACCGTGCTCGCCGTGCAACGCCTCGGCCGCCAGATCGGCGTGCACCGACCGGTCGTACCGGGGAAACCCGATGCGCTCGACCGACAGGCCCTGGCGTTCCCACGCCGAAACGAGCCGACGGGCGAGCGTGTTCTTGCCCGCTCCGTCGACTCCTTCGATGACGAACAGTTTTCCCACTGACGGTGCGGTCAGTAGCGGTAGTGCTCGGGCTTGTACGGGCCCTCGACGTCGACGCCGATGTACTCGGCCTGCTCCTTGGTGAGCTTGGTGATCGAGCCGCCGAGCGCTTCGACGTGGATTCGTGCGACCTTCTCGTCCAGGTGCTTGGGCAGGCGGTAGACCTCGTTGTCGTACTCGTCCGGCTTGGTCCACAGCTCGATCTGAGCGATGACCTGGTTGGAGAAGCTGTTGCTCATGACGAACGACGGGTGGCCCGTGGCGTTGCCGAGATTGAGCAGACGCCCCTCGGACAGCACGATGATCGAGTGCCCGTCCTTGAACTGGTACTCGTCGACCTGCGGCTTGATGTTGATCCGCGTGACATCGGGGGCCTTCTCCAGACCGGCCATGTCGATCTCGTTGTCGAAGTGGCCGATGTTGCCCAGGATGGCCTGGTGCTTCATCTTGCGCATGTGCTCGAACGTGATGATCGACAGGTTGCCCGTCGAGGTGATCACGATGTCGGCCTGCTCGATGAACTCCTCGACCGTGCGCACGTCGAAGCCGTCCATGAGCGCCTGCAGGGCGTTGATCGGGTCGGCCTCGGTGACGGTCACACGTGCACCTTGACCCTTGAGCGCCTCGGCGCAGCCCTTGCCCACGTCGCCGTAGCCACAGACCAGAACGGCCTTGCCACCGATGAGGACGTCGGTGCCGCGGTTGATGCCGTCGATCAGCGAGTGGCGGGTGCCGTACTTGTTGTCGAACTTGCTCTTGGTGACGGAGTCGTTGACGTTGATGGCGGGGAACGTGAGCTCACCCGCAGCTGCGAACTGGTACAGCCGCAGCACGCCGGTGGTGGTCTCCTCGGTGACGCCCTGCACGGACTCGGCAACCTCGGTCCACTTGGACTTCGATGCCTCGAGCGAACGACGCAGCAGGCCGAGGAACACCTTGTACTCGTCCGAATCGTGATCGTCGTCGGTCGGCGGAACCACGCCTGCCTTCTCGAACTGCGCGCCGCGCAGTACCAGCATCGTGGCGTCGCCACCGTCGTCGAGAATCATGTTGGCGGGCTGATCGGGCCAGGTGAGCATCTGCTCTGCCGCCCACCAGTACTCTTCGAGGCTCTCGCCCTTCCACGCGAACACCGGGACGCCCTTGGGCTCCTCGACGGTGCCGTACGGGCCGACGACGACGGCCGCTGCTGCGTGATCCTGGGTGGAGAAGATGTTGCACGACGCCCACCGCACCTCGGCTCCGAGCGCAACCAACGTCTCGATCAGCACCGCGGTCTGCACGGTCATGTGCAGCGATCCCGAAACTCGCGCTCCCTTGAGCGGCTGTACGTCGGCGTATTCGCGACGCAGCGCGATCAGACCGGGCATCTCGTGCTCGGCGAGCCGAATTTCCTTGCGGCCGAATTCCGCGAGGGACAGGTCCGCGACCTTGAAGTCGATTCCACCGCGGTGTTCCACGGTGAGTGCCGATCCTGACGTAACTGAGGTCGTCATCTTGCCTCTCCTGTTGACTGAGTGTCTGCCGTCCAGGCTATCGGGTCCGCACGCTTCGGGCTTCGACTGCCCGGAAGTGCAGAGGTGGAGCCTGTCGCCTGCGACCGATTGTCGAGAACCCGCGCTATCCGTTTCGTCCGGCTCGCGCCAGGATTCGAGCCCGTTTGCGGGGCAGGATGTTCGCTCGGGTGATATCTCCCTGGTAGTGCGCCAGTACCCGCGGATCCATGACCCGACGCCACAGCGGCGGAATTGCGGCGAGCATCACCATCGAGGCGTAGCCGGCAGGGAGCTGCGGAGCCTCGTCGTAGGAGAGCAGGGTCTGGTAACGCTTGCCCGGATTGGCGTGGTGGTCGCTGTGTCGCTGCAAGTGGTACAGAAATATGTTGGTGCAGATCCTGTCGCTGTTCCAGCTGTGGCGGGGCGAGCACCGAACGTATCTGCCGCGATCGTTGGTTTCCCGGAGCAGGGCGTAGTGCTCCACGTAGTTCACCATCTCGAGCAGCACGAATCCGACGACGGCCTGCAACAGCAGGTACGGCGCGATGGACCAGCCGAACACGATCAACAGCGTGCCGAACAGCACCAGGCTGAGCAGCCACGTGTGCAGCAGGGCATTGGTCGGGCTTGCGACCGAGCGGCCTTTGCGCCGAAGTCGCTGCGACTCGAGCTTCCATGCGGAGCCGAGGCCGAGAATCGTGCTGCGCGGCACGAAGCTCCACACGCTCTCGCCCAGTCGTGCGCTCGCGGGGTCGTCGGGCGTCGCTACTCGAACGTGGTGTCCGCGATTGTGTTCGACGAAGAAGTGTCCGTACAGCGTCTGAGACAGGGCGATCTTGGCCAGCCACCGCTCGTGCTGCTCGATGCGGTGGCCCAGTTCGTGGGCCGCGTTGATGCCGGTACCTGCCACCAGACCGACTGTGACCGCGAGGCCGATCTTGTCCACCACGCTCAGATCGCCGTACGCCCACATCCAGCAGGCGACGAAGAGCCCGACGAACTGAACGGGCAGGAAGAGGTACGTACACCACCGGTAGTACCGGTCGTTCTGCAGCTTTTCACTGGCCGAAGCGTCCGGATTGTGCCCGTCCTCGCCTGCGATCACGTCGATCACCGGAATGATCACGAAGAACACCAGCACGCCGCTCCACCAGAACAGCGGTATGCCCGTCCAGTAGACCAACTGCGACGGCAGCAATGCCGACGCCGGGGCCAGCAGCCCCAGCATCCATAGATATCGCTTGTTGTCCTGCCAGCGAACCGACCGCTCACTGGCCTTCGAATCCCGCCCCCCGAAAGCGACACCCGAACCCTCCAACGAAGGAATTCGGCCGTCCACACTCACTGTTGCAACACCCTCTCATCGAACTTTTTGAGTCCTCCAAGTCTGTTTTCGAGGGTATAACATTCCAGCGGTTTGATGTGACGCTATCTAAATTGCGCGGAAAGTCCCTGGTTGGGACGTGAGTCGGTATATCCGCGTCGCCGATGCCGGGGTCAGTTCCCCGACCTGTCGGTACGAGCCTTCTCGGTTTCCCGCAGTCCCATCACCGAGTGCCGCCTGCTGTACACGACGTAGATGACGACACCGGCGGCCATCCAGACCAGGAAGCGCAGCCATGTTTCGACCGACAGGTTCAGCATCAACCACAGGCACGCGAGGACCGCGAGGATCGGCACAAGGGGAACCCAGGGAACGCGGAAACCACGCTCGAGGTCGGGTCGAGTTCGGCGTAGTACCAGAACCCCGGCAGAGACCAGCACGAACGCGAACAACGTGCCGATGTTCACCATCTCCTCCAGCGTGCCGAGCGGAACGAAAGCGGCGAGCAGGCCGACGATGACACCGACCAGAATCGTCGTCCGGACCGGCGTGCCCTTCTTTCCGGTGTGTGCCAATGCACGCGGCACCAGTCCGTCTCGCGACATCGCGAACAGCACCCGGGTCTGCCCGAGCATCAACACCATCACCACGGTCGTCAGACCGGCGAGTGCGCCGAACGAGATGATGTTCTTGGCCCAGGTCAGCCCGTTCAGTTCGAATGCCGTCGCCAGCGTGGAACTGTCACCGGCCAGATCCGTGTACTTGACCATCCCGGTCAGAACCAGAGTGACGGCCACGTACAGCACGGTGACGATCGCAAGCGATCCGAGGATTCCGCGGGGAAGTGCCTTCTGCGGTTCCTTGGTCTCTTCGGCGGTCGTCGCCACCACGTCGAATCCGATGAATGCGAAGAACACCAGGGACGCCGCGGCCAGCAGTCCGTACCACCCGAACGTGCTGCCTCCTGCGCCGGTGACGTACGAGAGCAGAGATTGATGCAGTCCCTCGCCGGTGGATCCCGCTTCCGACGGCGGAATGTAGGGGTCGTAGTTGGCGACCTTGATGTAGAAGGCTCCGAGTACGACGACGAACAGCACGACGATCACCTTGATCGCGGTGATGACCAGCGACACCCGCGAGGACAACTTGGTGCCCGATGCGATGAGCACCGTCAGGACCACCACGATCAGCAGTGCACCCCAATCGAAGTTCAGTGAACCGATCTCGAGCACCGGAGCGGCCGTACCGAGCAGATCGCCCAGATAGAGCGACCACGCCTTCGCCACCACCGCGGCTGCGAGGCCGAACTCGAGGATGAGATCCCATCCGATGATCCAGGCGATGAACTCACCGAACGCCGCGTACGAGAACGTGTACGCGCTTCCGGCCACGGGCACCGTCGACGCGAACTCCGCGTAACACAGCGCCGCGAGGCCGCAGGCGATGGCCGCGAGCACGAAGGCCAACGACACTGCCGGTCCCGCAACGTTTCCGGCGGTCCGCGCGGTCAGGGTGAAGATGCCGGCACCGACGGCGACGGCGACACCGAACACGGTCAGATCCCAGGATCCGAGTTCTTTCCGGAGCTTGGTGTCCGGTTCGTCGGTGTCCTGGATCGACTGCTCGATCGATTTGGTCCGGAACCAACCCGTCGTGCGTGGGGTCTTCTCGGGCCGGTCTGCTCTGGTCATCGGGTCTCCGTATCGCCACTTCACATCTGTCGACGGATCACCGAACTCATCCGTCACTTCGATTCACTGTGGCATCAGACTATTGCCTCCGGGCGGACCGTTCGCACAATTACGCAGTCCGAAACCGCAAGCGGCGCAACGATGACCGAATTGCCCGATCTAGACGCGTCCGACGGAGGCCACGAAGACCTCGGCCTCGCCCGACTCGGCGGTCACGGTGACGGATTCGTCTGCAGCGGGTATCCAGGCAGAGCTGCCCTGCGGCACCGTCAGCCCGAACTGGGTGCCCTTCGTGGCGGCCACGACGGTGCCACTCGTGCACAGCAGGATTCTCGGGCCGGAGCCGGGCACGGCGACCGTCTCCCCCGCCGCCACCGCAGTCCGGCTCAGCGCGAATTCGGGTGCAGGCGTGGAATACAGGTAGGTCGGTCGATCGTCGGCACCCGGGGTGATGGGAGAAAGATCGGCCGGCTCGAAATCCAACACGCGCAGCAGTTCCGGGACATCGACGTGCTTGGGTGTCAGTCCTCCGCGCAACACGTTGTCGGAGTTCGCCATGATCTCCACGCCCGTCCCGCGCAGGTACGCATGCAGGTTTCCGGCGTCGAGGTACAGGCCCTGGCCGGGAGTCAACGTAACCCGATTGAGCAGCAGCGCCGCGAGCACTCCGGCGTCACCGGGATACGACTCCCCCAGCTCGAGCAGAGTTCTGGCCTCGGCGGCGAATCGTCCACCGTCCGAGCGTGCGGGACCGGAAAGATAGTCGATGCACCCCTGGGCGACCGCAGGCAGAATGTCGTCCAATGCCTGCCCCGGCAACGTGATCCACGAGGTGAACACCGTGCGCAGACCGGAAGCATCGGGCTGAGCGGCCAGCAGGGTTCGATACCCGCCCAAGGCGGGGACGGCCAACGCGTCGAGCAGTTCGACGGTGTCGGTGGGCCGCCGGAAGCCCGCCAACGCCTCGAACTCCGTGAGCGCGACGATCAGTTCGGGCTTGTGGTTCGGATCCCGGTAGTTCCGTACCGGTGAATCGATGGGGACACCCGCGGCATTCTCGCGAGCGAAGCCTTCACGGGCCTGAGCACTGCTTGGATGCGCCTGCAGAGACAACGGCTCTTCTGCGGCAAGCAGTTTCAGCAGATACGGCAGACGAGACTCGAAATGCTGCGCGGAGCCGCCCAGGTGAGTACCCGGATCTCCGTCGATCAGCGTGAGCAGTGGCGTACTGCCACCCTCGTGCACCACGTGCGCGGAGTCGGCCGGATGAGCTCCGAGCCAGATCTCGGCCTCGGGATGATCGGACGGCACCGGCCGGCCTTGAATCCGAGCCAGTGCTGTTCGCGAACCCCATGCGTAGGACCGAACCGCGCCTCGCAAGAGCTGCACTAGCTACCGCCCATCAACAGCAGATACGCGGCAGTGGTGTCCAACCGCGTCGCCAACACGGACATCGTGTCGAGCACCGAGAGTCTATCCGGATCCGGTGCCGGAGCGGGGTTGTCGAATTCGGATCTCGCGCGGTCGCCGCCGAACAGCGCTTCACTCGAATCGGCGAGCAACAACTCCGATTCCGGAACACCGGCAATTCGTCGTTCGGTCATCGCCCGATCGGCGTCCGAGGCCACGACGACGACGCGCATCGGCAACGCCGGTGGCGGCCCGTCGAGCTGCTCGTCGTGAAAGAACGAGTCGAATGTCTGTGGTGTGCGCGACGATTCGACAACCGACGCCCGGATGGACGCGGCAATGACGTCGCCCAACTCCCCCGCACCGACGACGACACCCGCCACCCGCAGCAGCACCTCGCTGCCGTGCCGAGCCACCTCCACTGCGGCGGGACTGGCCCCGGTCAGCACCACCCGCCGACCGTTCAACCCACTTGCGAGGGCCTTGGCCGGATTGTGGAACATCTCGTTGGACGGGCTGTTTCGTACCGCTTCCGCGTCGAGCAGATCCGCAAGTCGAGACAAATTGGGCAGCAACGTCTTCCACGATCCGCCGGCAACCGCCCCGAGTACGGCCACGAAGGCCGCGAGGTAGCGCATCAGAGCATTGTGGTCACGAACTGCGATTCGCGGCGGAAGCCACATGACTCTGGCTCCCCGGACGGCGCGCAAGGGCCCCTCCTCCGGGGCGACCACGACGACTTCGGCCCCACGCCGGGCTGCCGCGTCCACCGACTCGGCCAGTCGCGGATCCCCGGCGTCGTCGCCCGCCACCACCACCACATCGAGTGGGCCGATCCACGGCGGGGTTCCGGTGCTTCGGACCAAGGGCACCCCGAGGCGATCACCGAGCGCGGCGACGAGCAGCGACGCCGCCCGGCTGCTCCGCCCGTCGCCGGTCACGATCACCACACTTCGGGGACGCAGATCGGCCAACCGCTCCAGGACCGACTCGTCGACCGCGGTCGCGACGGCGCGCACCTGCGCGCCCGCCAGCGCTGCGCTACGCAAGGAGCCCTCACGATCGGCTGCGATGAGAGCATCCGAATCGTCGAGATCGACCAGAGACGACACTGCCGTCATGGCTGCGACACCTCCCCTTACGTCACCCTGCGCGAAACCGCTGTATACCCACTCATGAACCCTCGGTAACCACTATTCCAGTCCGGCGCGAACGATGCTCAATATCTCTGTCGAAAGCGCATCGACGTCCGCTTCGGTGCGTGCTTCGACGTTCAGCCGCAGCAGTGGTTCGGTGTTCGAGGCTCGGAGGTTGAACCAGGCACCGTCGGCAAGATCGACCGTCACCCCATCGAGTCGGTCGATGCCTGCAGTCCGATCGGCAAATGCCGCCAGGACCGCCTCGGTGCGTTCGGCGGCGTCGTCGACGGTCGAGTTGATCTCGCCCGATGCACTGTAGGTCTCGTAGCTGGCCATCATTTCCGACAGCGGACGGTCCTGTGCCCCGAGTGCGGCGAGAACGTGCAGCGCGGCGAGCATGCCGGAGTCTGCACCCCAGAAGTCACGGAAGTAGTAGTGCGCGGAGTGCTCACCGCCGAAGATCGCCCCGGTGTCGGCCATCTGCTGCTTGATGAAGGAGTGCCCCACTCGGGTACGAACCGGTGTGCCACCGAGCTCGGTGACCAATTCCGGAACCGCGCGTGAGGTGATCAGATTGTGGATGACCACCGCGCCCGGTTCCTTGGCCAGTTCCCGCTCGGCCACCAGGCAGGTGACTGCGGACGGCGAGACCGGGTCGCCCTTCTCGTCGACGACGAAGCACCGATCCGCGTCGCCGTCGAAGGCGAGTCCGATGTCGGCACCGGTCTCGACGACGAAACGCTGCAGATCCACCAGGTTCGCCGGATCGAGCGGATTTGCCTCGTGATTGGGAAAGCTGCCGTCGAGCTCGAAGAACAGCGGCTCGATCGTCACCGGCAACGGCCCGAACACCGCGGGCACCGTGTGACCGCCCATTCCGTTTCCGGCGTCGACGGCGATCTTCATGGATCCGATTCCCGACAGATCGACCAGGTCTCGGACGAACTGCGCGTATTCGTCGAGCACATCTCGCGATGTCGCTGTTCCGGACGGCCCGTCGAACTCCGGTACCCCGTCCACCAATTCGGCTTTGACCGTGGCCAGGCCGGTGTCCTGGCCCACTGGCTTGGCACCGGCGCGGCAGAGCTTGATCCCGTTGTACTTCGCCGGATTGTGACTGGCGGTGAACATCGCTCCCGGGCAATCGAGCATGCCGGAGGCGAAGTAGAGCTGGTCGGTCGACGCCAGCCCGATGTGCATCACGTCGAGGCCCTGAGCGGTGACGCCGTCGGCGAACGCCCGTGACAGTGCGGGCGAGGAATCACGCATGTCGTGGCCGATGACGACCGAGCGCGCGGCCCCTACCTCGTCGCGAACCAGTCGCGCGAACGATGCACCGACGTCACGCACGAACGCCTCGTCGATCTGTTCACCTACGACGCCACGGACGTCGTAGGCCTTGATGACGGCGTTGACGGACTCTGCGGTTCGGGCCACGAAGATTCTCCTGGTGATCGTTCTTGACGACGCCGCACATCGGCGTCGGAATCGAGCGTCGGTAGCGGTGCGATCCACACCGAGTATCGGCATACCGCAGCTGTCCGTTTCGGTCCTGCTCGTCGAACCTTGCCAGACGGCAGACGGACCGGCCAGTCGGACCGACGCACACCACACTCGGTGTGCTCGGGCTGCTCAGGACGTGGGGTCGGGAAGAACTCGAAGGTGCCCGCGCCTGCCCGTTCGGACGGCCGGAGCGGATCGGCGTTCGGTGTCGGACGGCCGTGAGCTCGAGCGGTCGGAGCTCTCGCGGTCCTCGGACCGGACGCGATCGCCGCGGCCGGCCTCGCGGACGGCCTCGGCCAGAGCCGTCAGGTCGTCCTCGTCGGGGCTCGACGTCGAGTAGCCGCCTTCGTAGCGCACCAGTTCCCAGCCCTTGGGAGCGGTGGTGGTCGACGCGTGCACCTCGCACAGATCCCAGGAATGCGGTTCGTCGACTGTGGCCAGCGGCCCGACGACCGCGGTGGAATCGGAGTAGACGTATGTGAGCGTCGCAACGGCAGAACGGTTGCAACCAGGCCTGCAGCAGCCACGCAGTGATCTCACGAGTGCAGAGTATCCGGTGGGTGCAACCGACCGAACGACCGACACACCGGACGAGCGCGATAACCTCCCCCTATGCCTCGATTCTCATCCGCGCGCAGGATCACCTCTCGGTCCGTGGCCCGGCACGGACGCGGCGTCCGCGGACCGGTTCTGCCCGAGGACATCCCGGCCAGGCGCTCACGAGCGGAGAAGTTCGACCGGCTGGTACTCGAAGCGTTCGCGCGGATCGATCATCGATGGCACGAGAAGCTCTCGAAGCTCGACATCGCCGTGGACGAGGTACCCAAGATCAGGGCGTTGGACCCGGAATCGGTGACGTGGCCACCCGAGGTGGTGGCAGAGGGTCCGGTACCGCTCTCGCGACTGGTACCAGCAGGCATCGACAAGCGCGGAGAGACGACACGTGCCAGGGTGGTGCTGTTCCGGCGGCCGCTCGAGCGGCGGGCGAAGCACCCGGAGGACTTGGAAGATCTGTTGTTCGAGGTTCTGGTGGAGCAAGTGGCCACGTACCTCGGCATCGACCCCGACGAGGTCGACCCGGCCGGGGTATGAACGATCCGTGCGGTTCCGATCACCGAGACCGAACGGAACCGCTCAGCCGATTCCGCGCTTGAGCCTGCGACGCTCGCGCTCGGACAACCCGCCCCAGATACCGAACCGCTCGTCGTTGGCGAGCGCGTACTCGAGGCACTCGTCCTTGACCTCACAGCCGAGGCAGATGCGCTTCGCCTCGCGGGTGGAGCCACCCTTCTCCGGGAAGAAGGCCTCGGGATCGGTCTGCGCACACAGAGCGCGCTCCTGCCACTGATCCTCGATCTCCTCGAACATCTCGTCGAAACCCGCGACGAGACTGAGGAACGGCTTGGCCGGGGGAACCGACTCGGCGACGAACGGCATCGAGTCGATGTCGGAATCGGAATCGAGTTCTGTGTCGGAATCCGAGTCCAGTTCGGCGTCGACGACATCGACGTCGTTGTCGGACTCGTCCGTTCGGCCGACGTACGCAGAACCCGCGTCGATCGAGACGCTCGAATCTGCGCCGATGCCGGACTCGGTTTGCGGCGCGTCGTCGACAGCGCTGAGATGTGCAGTGGGTCCGCCCCGCTGATCACGTGTCACGTGCTGGTCATACATCGCTTCCGCCTCCTCACCTGTGGTAGCGCAGATACTTTCGGTCCTCGTGTTCTCGAATACCTTGCCCCGCGCCGGTATTCGATCGAGCTGGTCCAACGTGCCGATCCGACTCTCGACCTCTACTCGACGTCCAGTCAGGGACGAACAGGAAGGGAACGAGTGTTCGAAACCAGGTTCGCTGCAATCGAACTCGTGTTGCGAACACTGAATGACATACCTGTGATTAGACACGTCCAGGTGTGTCGCGGTCAAGCCGATCGCACAAATCCAATACCATCACATGCCCGAAATCGGCGCTCTCCCCGGATCGAAGCCCGTCCCGTGCGTGTCGCATCGGTTCTCCCGGTCACAAACGGTCCCCGCGGACGTCGGCCCACGGGTGGGCGCTCACCCCGCACCACCGCAACCCCACTAGGCTCGCGTGTTGTGAAAGTTACTGTTCTGGTCGGTGGCGTCGGTGGCGCTCGGTTTCTGCAGGGCCTGAAAACCTTGTTCGGCGACGAGCCCGAGCACGAGATCACCGCTGTGGTCAACGTCGGTGACGACGTGTGGATGCACGGTCTTCGCATCTGCCCGGATCTCGACACGTGCATGTACACCCTCGGCGGAGGAATCGACACCGAGCGAGGCTGGGGGCGCATCGCGGAGACCTGGAACGCTCGGGACGAGTTGGCAGCCTACGGTGCCGATCCCGACTGGTTCGGACTCGGCGACCGCGACATCGCCACACACCTGATCCGCAGTCGTATGCTGCGCACCGGCTTTCCGCTGTCCGCCGTCACCGAAGCGCTGTGCAACCGTTGGCAACCCGGAGTTCGGCTCCTGCCCGTCACCGACGACCGCTCCGAGACCCATGTCGTCGTCACCGATCCGGACGACCCGACCGGGGAGCAGCAGCGCGCAATTCACTTCCAGGAGTGGTGGGTTCGGTACCGCGCACAGATTCCGACCCACAGCTTCGCCAACATCGGAGCCGAACAGGCAACTCCGGCAGCGGGAGTCGTCGAGGCGATCGCCGAGGCCGACGCCGTCGTCCTCGCTCCGTCCAACCCGGTGGTGAGCGTCGGTGCGATCCTCGCGGTGCCGGGTATCCGCGGGGCGCTTCGCACGACGGCCGCCAAAGTGGTCGGCCTCTCCCCCGTCGTCGACGGTAAGCCGTTGCGCGGCATGGCCGACGAGTGCCTGTCCGTCATCGGAGTGGAGACCACGGCGCAGGCGGTGGGCCGTCACTACGGAAGCCGAAGCGGTACCGGCATTCTCGACGCATGGCTGGTGCATACCACCGATACGGCGGTCGTCGACGGGGTGGACGTGCAGTCGGTTCCGTTGCTGATGACCGACCCCGAGACCACAGCGGTCATGGCCCGAACCGCTCTGCGCGCAGCCGGACTCGACCTGTGACCGACACTCGCGATACCGACTCGCTCCCGTCGGCACCCGAGGATCACGCTCCGGGCGGCTCGATCGAGATACTGCCGGTGACCGGCCTCCCCGAGTTCCGGCCGGGCGACGATCTGGCCGCGACCGTTGCGGACCGAGCGCCGTGGTTGCGTGACGGAGACATCCTGATCGTCACCAGCAAGATCATCTCGAAGGTCGAGGGCCGTCTTGTGCAGGCACCTCGCGATGCGGACGAGCGAGACGCCGCCCGCAGAGTCCTCGTGGAACAGGAAGCAGTGCGCATCGTCGCACGCAAGGGCCGAACCCTCATCACCGAGAACCGACTCGGCATCGTGCAGGCCGCGTCGGGAATCGACGGCTCCAACGTCGACGGAGGCGAACTGGCACTGCTGCCCGAGAACCCCGACGCCAGTGCCGCCGCGCTCCGCACTGCCCTCGGCGCACTGCTGGGGGTGACGGTCGCCGTGGTCGTCACCGACACGATGGGACGGGCGTGGCGGATCGGCCAGACCGACGCCGCCATCGGTGCGGCGGGCCTGGGCGTCGTCCACGCGTATGCCGGAGCCGAGGACGGTCAGGGAAACGAGCTCGTGGTCACCGAGGTCGCGATCGCCGACGAGCTCGCGGCCGCAGGCGATCTGGTGAAGGGAAAGCTCGGCGGAGTTCCGATCGCGGTCGTGCGCGGACTGACCCCCGTCGACGACGGTTCCACCGCGGCGACGCTTCTGCGCGGCGGCGAGGACGACCTGTTCTGGCTCGGTACCGCCGAGGCACTCGATCGCGGTCGACGCGAGGCGCTGCTGCGCCGACGCTCGGTGCGGTCGTTCACCGACGAACCGGTCGATCCCGACGCCGTTCGAGCGGCCGTTGCCGATGCCCTCACCGCCCCGGCCCCGCACCACACCCGTCCGGTTCGATTCGTCTGGGTCAGAACCCCTGCCGTCCGGCGTCGACTGCTCGAGACGATGCGTGAGCAATGGCGAGCCGACCTGGCCGGCGACGGGCTGAGCGAGGAGCGGATCGCGGCGAGACTGAGCCGCGGCGACATCTTGTTCGACGCCCCGGAAATCGTGATCCCGTTCTGCGTGCCCGACGGCGCGCACTCGTACCCCGACGAGAGGCGTCGAACCGCGGAGGACACGATGTTCACCGTGGCTGTCGGTGCGGCCGTGCAGGGGTTGCTCGTCGCCCTCGCGGTGCGTGAACTGGGCAGCTGCTGGATCGGTTCCACCATCTTCGCCGCCGATACCGTGCGCGCCGAACTGGGCCTGCGCGCGGATTGGAAAGCCATGGGAGCCATCGCAATCGGGCATCCCAGCGAATCGCTGACCGT
The DNA here is from genome assembly GCF_002258565.1 of Rhodococcus sp. 05-2254-6. Lineage (NCBI taxonomy): Bacteria > Bacillati > Actinomycetota > Actinomycetes > Mycobacteriales > Nocardiaceae > Rhodococcus > Rhodococcus sp. 05-2254-6. Next base: position 13,108 of record NZ_NOZF01000174.1, on the reverse strand, counting down.
CCGGGATCGGGTGGTTCCCGGGTCGTCACTGGTGGAGCTCTGACGTGTCGGCGTCCACACTGTGGCACTCGGTCGCCACGACACTCGACCGATGGGCACCCTCCGATTCGAACGACGAGTCGCTTCGACACACGATGCTGGCGTTTCTCGACAGCAACCCGGACGCCTGCCTGCGGGCCAACGAGGCCGGCCATTTCACCGCGTCCTCGTTGGTGCTCGACACGTCGGGTACCCATGTGCTGCTGACCCTGCATCCGAAGGTCGGTCGGTGGATTCAACTCGGCGGCCACTGCGAACCGTCGGACAGCACGGTTGTCGACGCAGCGCTACGGGAGGCCACCGAGGAATCCGGGATCGCCGATCTGACGGTCGACCCGATCATGCTCTCCGCGCACACACATCCGATCACCTGCTCGCTCGGTAAGCCGACGCGGCACCTCGACCTGAGGTTCCTGGTCCGGGCCCCGGACGGAGCGCGAGCAGTCCGCAGCGAGGAATCGACGGATCTGCGCTGGTGGCCGGTCGATGCTCTGCCCGACGACGCGGAGCGCGAGACGATCGACCACCTCGTCTCGCTCGCCGCGCGTCGCCGGTAGGGACCGCCTGGGTCAGACGTCGGTGGAGAAGCGGACTCCACCGTCGGGCAACTTGACGCCTGGCCACACGCGCGCGCCGCGGAGCAACTCGCAGCGGGCTCCGATGTCGGCACCGTCGCCGATGACCGCGTCGCGCACCAGAGCGCGGGGTCCGATACGAGCACCGAAGCCGAGAATCGATCGCTCGACGACGGCACCCGCTTCGACGACGGCACCGTCGAACACGACGGCTCCGTCGAGGCGGGCACCCGCTCCGATCTCGGCACCGCGTCCGACGACGGTTCCACCGATCAGCAGTGCGCCCGGTGCCACTCCCGCGCTCGGATGTACCAGCGATTCGCCGCGGTCCCCGTGCAGCGCAGGCGACGGCGCGATGCCGCGAACCAGATCGGCCGAGCCCTTGACGAAGTCCTCGGGTGTTCCCATGTCGCGCCAGTACGCACTGTCGACGTGTCCGTAGACCTTCTTGCCCTCGGCGAGCAAGGCCGGGAACACTTCTCGCTCCACCGACACCGGACGGCCGGCCGGAATGGACTCGATGATCTCGCGCTTGAAGACGTAGCACCCGGCGTTGATCTGATCGGTCGGCGGATCCTGCGTCTTTTCGAGAAACGCTGTCACTCGGCCGGATTCGTCGGTCGGCACGCAGCCGAACGCGCGCGGGTCGCCGACACGAACCAGGTGCAACGTGACATCGGCATCGGTGTTCCGGTGCGTGTCGAGGACCGCGGTCAGATCGGTGCCGCCGAGGACGTCGCCGTTGAAGACCATGACGTTGTCCGCGCGCAGGTGCGGAAGTACGTTCCTGATGCCGCCACCGGTACCCAGCGGCTCGGTCTCGAAGACGTACTCGAGGTCGATGCCCATCGAGGACCCGTCCCCGAAATGCTGCTCGAACACTTCGGCTTTGAACGACGTTCCGAGGACGACGTGCTCGATACCCGCGGCCTTGATGCGCGCCAGCAGGTGCGTGAGGAACGGCAGGCCTGCGGTGGGGAGCATCGGCTTGGGTGCCGAGAGTGTCAGCGGCCGGAGCCGAGTTCCCTTGCCGCCGACCAGAATGACTGCGTCGGTACGTGCGGCGACCGATGTGGGACTATCCGGCATGTCCAGCCTCTGTTCTCTCGTCCGATTCTCGTCCGTCAACTGCTCGCGCCCGAAGCGCCGAGGCCACAACGATCTTCGAACGAAGACCGAGACCGCCACGCAGGGCCCATCGTAAGGGAGCCTGCCACGTTCGGTCGTGTCGATCGGCCTGGAAGCGGTACGCACTGGTGTGATGTGCGGGCAACATCACTTCCGGATGCCGTCCTGCCGCATGGCCTTTCGAGTGGGTCACCTCGACGTCGGGAACGTAGACGTTGTGCCAGCCCGCTCTGCCCAGACGGTCGCCGAGATCCACGTCCTCCATGTACATGAAGTAGCGCGAGTCGAATCCGCCGATCGAATCGAACGCCGAACGCCGCAGCAGCAGACAGGATCCCGACAGCCACCCCACCGGCCGCTCGCTGACGGTCTCGTTCTCCTGGCGATACCGCCGAGTCCACGGGTTCGTCGGCCAGAGCTTGCCGAGCACCGCGTGGCCCGCACCGGACGTGAGATCGGGTACCGACCGTGCCGACGGGTACCGCGAGCCGTCCGGCTCGCGAATGAGCGGTCCGAGGGCACCCGCCCGTGGCCACCGCGCCGCTGCGTCGAGCAGACCGTCGAGCGATCCGGGATGCCACCGCACGTCCGGATTGGCCACGACGACGAACTCGATGTCGGGGTCGATCTCGGCCACCGCGCGATTGACCGCTGCGCCGTAGCCGATGTTCGCGCCGGTTCGCAGCAACTCTGCTTCCTCGAACGCGACCTCCGCTGCCTCGGGCGCGCCGTCGACCGAGCCGTTGTCCGCCATGATCACCCGAAGGGGACGCGTCGTCGCCTCACGTAGAGACGTCAGGAACTGGTCAAGGTATTCGCCGGGTGAATAGGTCACCGTCACCACGGCCAGCTCGGAACTCACGCGGGCAAGACTAGCCCGATCTCGCGTCGAACCCTCATGTCGACTGCGTCAAGGCTGCTGTCAACGCATCCGACCACGGCCGCGCAGGGGTCAGGCCGGCATCGACCCACGCCGTCGGTGAGAGCACCGAGTACGCGGGCCGAGGGGCCGGAACCACGTACTCGGCGCTCGAGCACGGCTCGACTCGCTCGGGATCGGCACCGATCCCCGCGAACACCGCGCGTGCGAGGTCGAACCAGCTGGCCTGCCCCGCATTGGTGAAGTGCAGCGTTCGTCCGCGCACAGCAGGGTCGGCTTCGATCTCGAGCAGGCCCGACGCCAGATCCAGGGCGAACGTGGGCGAACCGATCTGATCGTTCACCACGGAGATCGTTTCGCGCTCGCCTTCGAGTCGGCGCATCGTGGTCACGAAATTCTTGCCCGTGTTGTCGTAAACCCAGGCGGTCCGCACGACCACGGCCTCGGGCAGCTCCTCGTGCACAGCGAGCTCGCCTGCGAGCTTGGTGCGTCCGTACGCCGACTGCGGTGCGGTCTTCGCATCGACCTCGTACGGTTCGGTTGCTGTGCCGTCGAACACATAATCGGTGGAGACGTGGATCAACCGGGCTCCGACACGCCCGCAGGCGCGCGCGAGATTTCGAGGGCCGTTCGCGTTGACCGCCGACGCCCGGTCCTCGTCGGTCTCGGCGGCGTCGACGGCGGTGTAGGCAGCGCAGTTGATCACCGTTGCCCCCGCGCTCACCGCGGCGTTCACGGCGTCGGGGTCGGTGATGTCCAGGTCGGCGGACGAATATCCGACCACCTCGACTCCGTCACCTCGTTCGGCGGCCAGAGACATCACTCGGCGGCCCAACTGGCCGTGTGCACCGGTCACCACGATCGCATTCACGGTTGCCAAGTGTGGCACGCCGCGTTCGCTTCGGCGAGGCAGCGACCGGTGACAAGTAACCTTCGAACGGCGGGGGGAGAACAACGAAGTAGGCGGGTTTCAGGCCGGCCGGAAACGAGAGAGGGTCGTCACGGTGCCACGAGATCCAGGCACGCCCGGAGGTGAGCGCACTCCCCCGCCGAGGCGGAGCGCTCCCCGGCGATCCGACGATCCCCGAGCGCGCACCTCGGGACGCTCCAGCGAGCGCGAGGGCGCCGCCCACCGATACGTCGACGACGAACACCGCGAAGAACGCCGCACCGGAGAACGCAGACATGGCGCTCCCAGCGAACGCGCGACCAGATCGCGTCGTCCCGATCGGCGAAGCCCTCGCGGTGGCGTCGAGCGACCCGGATCCGGCGGCAGGGGCCCTCGCGTCGGCAGTACCCGATGGCCCGCGACCCACGTCGCGGTCGCAGTGTTCTCGAT